>NZ_JBDOHT010000030.1:0-10843 GCF_039832125.1 Dorea chungnamensis
TTTTATGATTTAGCCACAGCCTATCAGTCCGTGCACGTCAACTATTGAAACCGCCGTGTACCGAACGGTACGCACGGTGGTGTGAGAGGACGGGAGTTAATCACTCCCTCCTACTCGATCGTATATGTTTATTTAGAAGAGGTGTACAATGTTTAAGAAGAGTAAAAACAGTCAATTCTTTGGAAGTATGGGATTAATTGGAGCAACAATTATATGGGGATTTTCATTTGTAGTAGTCAAAGATTCAACTGCCAGTATTTCAGTCCCTTATCTTGTTGCATTTCGGTACATATTAGCATCAGCTGGAATGTTACTGTTGTTTTCATTTAAATTAAAAGAACTGACTTTTAAAGTAATAAAACAAGGAGCTGTTTTGGGACTTTTCTTATGTATAGGTCAATTTTTTCAGACATTGGGATGTAAATATACAACTGCAGGAAAGAATGCTTTTATTACGACAGCATATGTAATTCTCGTACCATTTTTATGTTGGATAATGGAGAAAAAGAAACCAGGAAGTATTCAAGTTATTTCTGCAGTAATTGCAATTATAGGCATTGGACTTCTATCTTTAAATGGAAATATGCATATCCAATCAGGTGACTTTTTGACGATGATCTGCGGAATTATGCTTGGATTTCACATTATCTATATAGATCGCTATACTAGGGAGACAGATCCTGTTCTGTTGACTATGATCCAATTTATGTTTGCGGCCATATATATATGGGCAATTATTGGAGTTACACGTATGCCATTTCCAACACAGGTATTTCATCCAGAACTTTTTACTAAGATTATGTATATAGGACTGGCAAGTACAATGATGGGATTTTTATTACAGATTGTATGTCAGAAATATACGAATCCAAGTGTTGCGGCAGTTATTTTATCTATGGAATCTGTATTTGGAATGCTGTTCTCTGTGATAATCTTGCATGAAAAATTTACGATAAAAATATTAATTGGCTGTGTATGTATGTTAATAGCTGTACTGTTATCTGAATTAAAGGGTACGCAAGAAGAAGTAAATGTATGATATCGATTTAATGTCTCCAAATAAGAAATATGCCTAAAATTTCTCTTTGCTTTTTTGATAATAATTACCAAAATTACATTTCTGAGAGTGACTTTTGCTTACGAAAAGAAGATTAAAATGATAAAATATATTGTGAAAAGGGCTCAGACAGGTAATTTACATGATAAGGATTGTTTCATTCAAATTCACTGAATGCAGCAATCCTATTATATTAAAAAAGAGGAGGAATATTATGAAAAGAGTGAAAGCGGCATGTATCACGCAGACATTACATTTCTTTCAGAAGGATGATATTGAAAGAAATTATGCGACAAAAATGGTGGAAGAGGAAGTAAGAAAGTACAAAGCAGGGTTAGACAAAACGGGAACAAAATACAGAATATTATCTGAAGAGACATTGGAAGATGGCTCCGTAATGATTGAAATTAAAAAACAGTATAATACTTCTTCTGTCGGAAATTATCTGGATAAATAAAAAATGGACAAGGTCAGTTAGGATCTTGCCCTTAATTATGTTGTTGGCTCCTTTTTTATTCATTATATCCGTTAGGATTCTGGGACTGCCAACGCCAGGTATCTTCACACATTTCATCAAGTCCACGTTCTGCTTTCCAGCCAAGGATTTTCAACGCTTTTGAAGGATCTGCATAACACATAGCGATATCACCGGCTCTGCGAGGCTTAATCTCATATGGGATTTCTTTTCCACATGCTTTGGAGAAAGCCTTTACCATATCTAACACAGAGTAACCAACTCCTGTGCCAAGATTAATGATATCGAGACCTGGATTTGTTAGAATGTAGTCAATAGCTTTTACATGTCCAATAGCCAGATCAACAACATGAATATAATCGCGCACGCCAGTTCCGTCCGGAGTATCGTAGTCATTTCCAAATACACCTAATTTCTCGAGCTTTCCAACAGCGACCTGAGAAATATATGGCATTAAGTTATTTGGGATACCTTTTGGATCTTCGCCGATTCTTCCACTTTTATGAGCTCCGACTGGATTGAAGTATCGAAGCAGGATTACGTTCCATTCTGGATCAGATTTCTGCAGGTCTGTCATAATCTGCTCCATCATAGATTTGGTCCAGCCATAAGGATTCGTACATTGTCCTTTAGGACAATCTTCTGTAATAGGCATTACTTCCGGGTTGCCATATACAGTAGCAGAAGAACTGAAAACGATTCTTTTTACATTGGCACTGCGCATAGCATTCATAAGTGTCAATGTTCCAGTGATATTATTCTGGTAATATTCCAAAGGCTTGCGAACAGATTCGCCGACAGCTTTCAGGGCTGCACAATGAATAACAGCATCGATAGATTCCTTCTGGAATAATGTCTCAAGAGCTGCGTGATCACAGACATCACCTTCGTAAAATGTTACTTTTTTACCGGTAAGTTCTTCTACCCTTTTTAAAGATTCTTGAGAAGAATTACAGAGATTGTCATATACAGTAACTTCGTATCCCTGGTTCAAAAGTTCTACGGCAGTGTGACTCCCGATATAGCCCGCTCCACCGGTGATTAATATATTTGCCATAATAGTTCCTCCTCCTATTGATTTTATGTAAATATCTATTTTATAATTATTATGATATTGAAGAAAATTGTCAATAGCAATAAATATAGTGGATAAAAATATAAGAATATTGAGATGCTAAAAAGTGTGATGATGCATATGAAATTAACATAGAAAATAATATAAGAAAATCAGAAAAAAACACAAAAAAGTGTTGCAAATTATCGTGGTATATGGTATTATAAATTTCGGTCACCACGGAAGACGTGTTGACATAGATTATGGCTCCGTGGTCAAGCGGTTAAGACATCGCCCTTTCACGGCGGTAACACGGGTTCGATTCCCGTCGGAGTCATTTCGCCGATGTGGCTCAATTGGCAGAGCAGCTGATTTGTAATCAGCAGGTTATCGGTTCGAGTCCGATCATCGGCTTAGTTCCTAACAGGGACTTACTGATTTTGGACCTTTAGCTCAGTTGGTTAGAGCAATCGGCTCATAACCGATCGGTCCTGGGTTCGAGTCCCCGAAGGTCCATTTAATATCGACTTGTAAGTTCGTATGAATCCTCACTAACAGCGCCGATATGTATTGCACGTAAGTGACCATAGTACGGTCACTAAGTGCTCATAATGAGGCCCAGTGGCTCAGTTGGTTAGAGCGCCGCCCTGTCACGGCGGAGGTCGAGAGTTCGAGTCTCTTCTGGGTCGTTCGTATCGCAAGATACGACGTAATAATTTCATATGGGATCATAGCTCAGCTGGGAGAGCATCTGCCTTACAAGCAGAGGGTCATAGGTTCGAGCCCTATTGGTCCCACTTTACAACATGTAATGTGTTGTGAAAATGCCGCAGTGGCGGAACTGGCAGACGCACAGGACTTAAAATCCTGCGGGACTTATACTCCCGTACCGGTTCGATTCCGGTCTGCGGCATTTAATAAAAGCTTAATCTTCAAGGGCACTGAAAAACTCCCATTTTTTGTGGGAGTTTTTCTTTATCTACTATATTAAAAAAACTGAATACAGATTTTGATAAAAAACGCAGGAATAGTACCATATTTACCCTGCGAAACATGTCGCTAACCGCGTTATTCTTTTGGCATTTACGACAAACGCTGTAAAATACATTTGTACCCGCATGGCAAACAGCCCAGTCGAATCTGCTCTTCGCAGACCATGGGCTTCTTTCAGTTCGCCATTCTTTTCTTCGATTCGATGACGGATCTTTAATCGTTCCTTAAATTCATCACTTGCTTCAAATTCAAGACGTTCACGATTTTTTTCACTTACTTGAGTCACACAATAGCTTTGTGTCTTTCCGTTCCCGACCCGGCACTTATCCTTCAAAGGACATTTTTTACATTTCCGTTTGCTAAATACGTAATTATGATATTGATTACCGTTTTTGGCTTCACGTTTTTCAACACGCATTGCTAATTCGCCTGCAGAACACTGTAGTTTTCCAGCATCTTTATTGAAGGAGAACCCTTCCTCCAGTTCTGCTGCTGCGGCAGCTGCAACTGCGGTATTTGTCCTTGCAATTAATGTGATTTCTTCTCCACATATCTCTAAGTTTTCTTCACTTACATATGCCATATCACCTATGATTTCGGTCACTTCGATTCCACTTTTTTGGCACTCTCAATTAGATTTGGAAGTTCCTGACCATCTGGTGCTCCGCCATCTGTTACACTGATTCCGGCAATCAGCCGTTCTTCAGTTATGGCCAGATGGTTTTTATATCCATAAAAAGTACTGGTTGGTGTTTTATGTCCAAAACGTGCATCTTCATCGTCTTTTGAACGGATATCACGAATCTTCTCTGTTTCCAGTAGTTACTTTATTTTTTCGTAAAGTTTCTGAATCTTTTTGCTCTCAATAGCGAAAATATCTTCTTTTAAAGCAGATAATAGCTCGTGAGTATATGAAATCTCTTCTTCCAGGCTGGATTCCAAAGAAGGTTTCTCAGGAAATTTTTCGGATAGTTCAAATGCATTTTTATAAATTTCTTTCCGTAACTGCTTACTCAAATCACGTAAAATCTGTGTCGGTGACTTTGCGCGGACAGATGCATTCGTGTGTGTAGCATCAACGATGATGGTTCCTGATTTAATCAGTCCTTTATCTAATGCCTGTTGTATGGTTTCCTTCAACATTTCCTCTAGGATATCTTCTGTAATCCGTGTCTTGCGGAATTTTGTCAGGAGACTGGGGTCGACCATGCGGGCTTCCGGTTCCATATCTAAAAAATATTTATAAGACATGTCGGTCTGGGCACTGTTAATTAGCCGTTCGTCTGACAAATCATATAATTTTGTAACTATTCAGAACCACCCTTATTCAAAGATGAAATCAGGATAACCTGAGATTGCATTTCGGATTGTTTCGTAAGCATTGTATCCCTGCTTATGTGCCGTACCAACGTAGGACATGATTTTTAGATAATCTCTGGCCCCTTCCTCAGTTCGGAAGCATCCGGATACTTTGGTTTTCACCTTTATCATCCGCAGATCTCGTTCCGCCTGGTTGTTATCAAACGGGACATTGAAGTTATGGATAAAAAGGCAGACTGAGGCCTTGTAATTCGCAAGGCGTTCTACCAACGCAAGGATTTTTCCTTTTTTCTTCCGTCCACGTTTTTTCTCCGTGGTTTCGGAAAGTGGATTTTCCTTCCGAGCCTGTTCGATAAGTTCATCATACTTCTTATCGAACTTATGATAGTGATAATAGCTCAGAGAGTGCTTGCCTTTCTCTACAGCTTTATCTTTGACCTTTTTCATTTCCATTAAAAGGTCTATAAATGCAGATGCCCACTTCTGATCAGGATGATTTTCATCAATCCCCGTTAATTCACGGAGAAGATGGGCACAGCAGATAGCATGCTGAATATCCGGATAATTCCAGTAGGAAGCCCAGCAGTCATGCATGGCAATCCCTTTGAATTCCGGGAGAACACCGCATTGCTCCATGCCTGCGGTTCCACGTTTGGGACTGATATCAAGATAGGTGTATTCACAGTTTGAGGCATCATGAACCCACCAGAGTTTTTTATCCACTCTGGTTCCGGTTTCATCGAAATGTCCAAGCGCGGAACCGATCATCTTATCCTTGATCTTACCTACTGTTTCACTTAGACTGTCAGCGCATCTTTTTACCATGCTGCTGATCGTTCCTGTTGCAATCGGAATGTTAAATACTCCGGAAAGAATCTCATGGGTGCGTTTGATGCTGACTGCACCTACGGTATTTAGTGCAACAGCTAATGCCTGAAGGTTTTCACCATACTGTACGGTTGCTTTTACGTCAGAAGGGAAATCACCTCTGCGGGTATCTCTATACAGCATACAGATTAGAAGTTCCAATGCCTGATGCTCCGTTACATTGACTGTAACAACCGCATCAATAACATGGCGTTTCTCTGCGATACATGCAGTGCCTTTGCATATCTGATAATGCTGGCATCCTTCACATGCGGAGGGCATATGTTTGATTATTTCATCCGGAGCTGTTATTACCGCTAAATGTGTCCCCTGATGTCCGTCCTGTCCACCGACCTTTTTGCCAGATGGTTTGCGGAGGCTCTTAGGAGCAGGTTTTTTATAGCCATCACTGGAAGGTGGTTTGGAACTGTTTTTGGAGTTCTTATTAAGCTGTCCCTTTAGTTCCTGTATGGTTTGATTTAACTCAGCAATAGTTGCAGTGAGCATTTCATTCTGCTTGAGTAATGAAGCATTCTGTTCAAGCAATTGCTGAACCATTTCAAGTGTAACATTTACTGGCATTCAGACCACCTTCTTCCGTTAAAATTGATACTTCTATTTTAACGGAAAATGGCCAAAAAAGCGAATCGTGTCGTTTTGATATACTGTCAAAATGACGGTGGATAAACAGTAAAAATCAAAGGATAATTGCCGATAACGCCCAGATAAAATCCACAAATAGAACGTTATCTGGCTGTAATCGAGGATTTATGGTTTAGTAATCCACAGACAAAAAGCATTTGGCAGTTGTATTGAAAAGTTATCCACTTTTCGCAATAAAGCAATGGCAAAACAGAAATATTATTTTGGTTCTTCCGCATATTTACGTATAATGATGGAAAATTTGTGCAGAGTATACTATAATGATTGTAAATGTTTTTGATAAAGGATAATGGTGTTTATGGAATTAAATAATACTGCTCTGAATCTTCAGCAATTCTTTCCATCCGAGTTACAAATACAGGAAATTGAGACAACTTCTGATACAGTGTATATCTGGATGAAATCAAGAACACGAAGTATTACTTGTCCCAAATGTAATAAAGAATGCAAAACATATCATGCTGTACATAAGAGAAAGGTTCAAGACCTCCCTGTCTGGGGGAAAAGAACAATTCTTATGCTCAGTATCTATGAGTTTGAGTGTGAGAATCCAGAATGTAGCTGTGTAAGTACAACAGAGAACTTTAATGGTTTTCTTAACGGATATAGTCGCATGACGGAAAGGCTTGCTGATTTGGTAACACAACTGGCATTGGAAACGAGCTGTGAAGGAGCAGCAAGGATTTTAAACTCAATGAATATAGCAATCAGCGGAGACACTGTGATCCGCACATTGCTTAAGCGTTATGATAATCAGCCATTACCTTCCTGTGGGAGTTGTGTTGGAGTAGATGATTTTTCTTTTAAAAAGCGGCATAAATATGGAACTATTATTGTGGACGAGGAAACCCATGCTCCGGTTGCGGTATTAGAGGGACGTGATGAAAATACCTTAAAAGCCTGGCTGGAACAAAACAAGCATGTCACAACAATCACAAGAGACAGAGCAAGTGCTTATGCACGAGCAATTGAAGAAGTTCTTCCAGATGCAATGCAGATTGCCGATCGTTTTCATTTACACCAAAACCTGTTGGAGGCAGTTAATAAAATACTTGGGAGAGAAGTACCTGCAACGACTGCTATTCCTCATGCAAAGGAGACAATCATCCCAGAAAAAAGCGAACATCAAAAAAATCCCAGTTCCATAGGGCGTAAAAAAAACCACTGCCATTGTGGATAACCTAACTGCCAGGGAGGAGAAATGTTTATTATTAATCCAACAGATACAGGAAATGCATAAACAAGGACTGGGGATTGCTGAAATAGCAAGGAGAACCGGGAAAGACATTGGAACAGTGAAGAAATATCGTGAAGGTGAACCAATAATACTATGCCGTCATGGCAGAAGGGGAAAAAGTAAATTGGATCCGTTCAGAGACATTATAATAGAAAAACTTAAGGCAAAAATTCATCAGGCAGATATAATCAGGCATATCACTGAAAATGGATACACAGGTACAAAAACAAATGCACAAATTTACATAAGAAAACTATGTGAAGAATGTAACATACCTGCGTCAAAATATCGTTCCGGTGGGAACAGTCTTGGTACAAAACGTACTGGTTTTAAGAAAAGTATGGACGCTGACTATATAACACGTGCCGGGATTTTTAATCATATATGGATGGGAATCGAACTGACGGATATACATAAAAAATTTCTTTGGGATAAATATGATGTTTTATATGAAATCGGTGCCTGCGTATCTGAATTCCGAACAATATTTGGCAAGAAGAATATCTCCTTGTTGTATCTGTTTATAGAACGCTATAAAAAATCGACTATAAAGGAAATTGCTTCATTTGCTAAAGGATTAGAAAAAGATATTGAAGCAGTTGAAAATGCAGTTGCAAGTGATAAAAGTAATGGTTTTGTAGAAGGAACTAACAGTCGCTTAAAGATGGTCAAGCGCACCATGTATGGGCGCTGCGGAAGGCATTTGTTATCGGCAAAGTTGATGTATAGGAATGCTACTGGTACGTAAATATACGGAAGAACCATTATTTTCTCCGTTTTGACCAAAAATTAATGTGCCCTAAACGGGGTGCTGAATAGTTACATAATTTTTTCAAAAACAGCAGTTTAAACATCAGTTCCGGTTCTTTGGCAGGACGTCCAAAATTCTCACAGTATTGCTTACGAAGCATGGGATTTACAAAGCTGAAATCAATATTTTCTTTTATTCTGCGCAAAAGATGGTTCGCTGGAATAATCGCATCATAAAGTCCTTGATATGGTGATAAAGATAGTGTCATTTGTGAATGATCCTTCAGCATTTTTGAAATCCCCTTTCCTTTCTTCTATTATAACTTCTTCACAAAAAAAAGCCTAATTCTATTTTAAAGAATCAGACTTTTTCAGTGCCCTTTAAATATCAGCTTTTTCAGCATATTTCTTAACTGTCAACAAAGATATTTAAAAAAGAAAATATTATTTAGAGAAGGGATGACTTTGATAAAGATATTATTTTAATAAAAGTTTCAAGTGCCTTGTTGACATTGACGCAGAAACAGAATTCCAGATCGGGATAATAACTGTCCTCTCTCTGTCGGGCAAATGAATTGCAAAAACAGGAGGAAAAAGAAAAGGCGTAGGGGTCATTCCTCCACGCCTTCATACTCAAAGAACTGTGCAGCTGTCATACATTTTGGATGTTCCATATCGAGACTTAAAAAGTCTTTATCTCCGGTCAGTATCACATCTACATCGGAGACAATGGCGGCATTCAGTATTGGCTGGTCTTTTGCATCACGTATCAGTTTTTCCGCATGGTCAACTGCAGGGATCAGCTCATAAGACATTTCTGCAAGCAATACTTCTGCATCCGGCAGATATTTGGGTGCCTTACGGTTCAGGATGTCCCGCAGCTCTGCTATATTGCGGTCACAGAGAACCATTTCGTGGTTCTGGGCTATATAGAGCAGAGCTTTTGCGGGCTTTGACCGGGGAAAGAGCAATGCAGAAAAAAGGATGTTTGTATCAATCAGAATCCGCATGATTATCTTTCCTTTCCGTACCGTATTTCATTCACAAGTGCCTGAATATCATCTTCATTATAGATACCCATTTCCTCAGCGACACCGGAAAAGGCAGCCTGGGCTTTGCGGATTGCCTGAGCTGAGGCATTGCTGACTACAATTTCACCATTTTGCTTCTGCAAAAACAGAATTTTATCACCAGATTTCAGACCGAGCAGACGGCGGATTTCAACCGGAACTGTGATCTGACCGTTTGAAGAAATTTTTGCAAGGTTCATAAAATCATCCTTTCTATTCTTGAAATCTAAAGAAAACTTGAGGTTAATTCTATTATATCCAATTCAAGGTGGAAAGTAAACGGAGTAAAAGAAAAATTATAAGAAACTGATCAATTCAGTGCTGCTGGCTGCTTAAGGATTGCGAAGCTGGCAGAGAAAGGAGAACTCAATGAATAAAACGACAGATATGAAAACAGAGAGCAATACATTTACAAAAAGGATCGGGCAGACAACCTATGTTGTCCGATTCCATTACAGTGAGAACGCAAGAGAGACGATGCAGGAGAAAATTAACCGGATGCTGGTGAATGAAGTTAACCGTTCGGACTTCATGGAAATGGAGAAAAAAATGGCTGAGTAACTTAGTGGTTGTAACAACAAAGAACGTAATCATCAGTATTTTAGCTGTTTTATCACTAATTTGACACGAAAAAGTGCCTTTTTTGATGAAAAAACTATTGACATTTTGTTTCAGGCAAGACTGCGAAATCTATTTTGATTTCTGTTGGTGTTCGTCTGGCAGCGTTCAATCTGAAACAGATCGCCAACCTGACCTGTACGGACGAACTGGACTTATACAGTATCGGGGAGAAAAAAGTAGCACTGTTTTGCTGTATTCCGGATGCGGACACCAGTATGAATTATCTGGTCGGCATGATTTACAGCAATCTGTTTCAGACACTGTATTATGTGGCAGACCGGAAGTACGGAGGAAGGCTTCCGATTCCGGTACACTGCATTATGGATGAATGGCCAAATGAAACACAGTTATAAAGATGACGATGTTGCATAGGAGCGCAAAGGAAGGATGTAATAATTCAAAATGTATCGTTCCCAATTTTTTTATTCATTCATTTTTTTGATATCATTCTTGCTTTACCCTCTTGAAAAATCAAAGCAAATATAGTAAAATATCCTAACTTTTGCAAGAAAATAAGTATAAAATACCCGTCAAGCCCAATAAATACAGGGCCTGGCGGGTTTGCCATTTTGTCATATTTTCATGGCGTTTTTTCCTTTGGAATGAAAAAAGTAAAATTTTTTTGGTCATACTATGGCGGTTCTATTCCTTGTTCTGCTTGTCTGTATGATATCTATCTTGGTTCCGTTGTCAAGAACAGGCCTTTGGTGCTTTGCATTCTTGACAACGGAACCAA
>NZ_JBDOHT010000031.1:0-3202 GCF_039832125.1 Dorea chungnamensis
TATCTTAGGGAGCATCAACAAGAGTTAACTGACCGTATCTATAGAGGGAAGTACACTCCGTCTCCAGTAAGACGTGTTGAGATTCCCAAACCAGATGGTGGAGTGCGAAAGCTTGGCATACCCACGGTGACTTCATACTGCACACCTCCCAACGATGTTTTGAAATACTGCCTCCAGCTATCCTGAAGGCAGCCGATTTAATGGAGAAAAGTATCATGTGTAAAGCTCTTTTATGGATTCCAGGTTGGAATCATCAATCAATATCTCCCAGGGCCATCCCTGATGCTGCTTTCTGGCGGGGATCTTGCCGGCAGAGATGCCGTAGTAGACCTTCCCGGTGGAGATACCGAGCAGGCTGGCGGCTTCTGCAACCGATATCCCCTGACGGTTTCTCTGGTAGGGGCCGGAAATATTATGTTTATGACGGATCCATCTGACACCGGCATATGTAAAGGGTTTTCCCTCTGGAGTGACCAGCCCGTCCTGGTTTAACCGGTCCGCAATCTCAAAATCGTTCATAAAAGCTGCCAGTTCCCTGATCATGGAAACTGTGCTGTCTGTGTGTCTTTTACGGTCACTGCAGGGAAGGTTCTTTTTTAAGACAAGCCGTTCACATTTCCCACTGCGGAACCGGATGCCCGCTGAAAACTCCGGGCATCTTTTTTCGGCCAGGACAGTGATGTCGTCGATCAGAATGCGGATGATGCGTTTCTTTTCCTTTGGGGTAGAAGTTGGCGCATTCCAGATCTCCGGGATCTTCTGTGCAAGGGTTAGGATATCCTGTTCTTCTTTTTCGGAAGGAACCCATGCTTTTTTTGAAATGTATACGGCGTAATCCTGCTTTGCCTTTTCCAGTTCTTTGAGTTTCTGGTTCCAGTTGGATTCCAGGGAGCGGACAACAAGCCTGTTTTCCGGGTCTGCGAGCATAAACTGCCGCTCCGCACGGTCTGCTTCATACTGTGCGCGTTCGATCGAGAGGAGCCATTGTTTATCTGACATCCTGTTTGCATCATTGATGCTGCGCATGACTTTCAGGGAGATCTCCAGTTCCGAAGGCTTCATGATCGAGAGGATTTTTTCAGATACCGCCTGGTCAAGAGCTTCGGCAGGGACAGAGGAACAGGTTGCCTTGTTGCCGTGCTCCCATCTGCCAATGCACTCGTATACGGGACGTATGCCACCTGTCGCGGTGTAACGGACAGTCATACGGCGGCCGCATTTCCCACAGAGCAGGACTCCAGTAAGGAGGGCGGCCCCTTCACGCGCCGGACCACAGCGTTCAGTGTTCGTGCGGTTGGAGTCAAGGCGTTTCTGGTTTTCCTCGAATTCTTCCCAGGAGATATAGGCCTGGTGATGTCCGGGGAGGAATACTTTCCAGTCTTCTTTATCTGGGAGACGGACGGGATGGTGTTCGAAATGCCCGTCAGCATCAATTGTTTTGTTATCACGGTAGCGCCCATACACGTATGCTCCGGCATAGGCTGGGTTATGGATGGCTGCAAGGACACGGCTGTGGGTCAGCGTTCCCCAGGTGATCTTTCCATCCCATGCGCCTCCATAAGCGCGTTTGGGGAAGGAAAGATTGTTTTCCGAGAAATAGCGGACAACACCGTAGGCACTTCCGGAAGTACGGAATGCCTTGAACAGGGTGGAGACCGCATGCTGCACTTCTTCATCAGGATCCATGATGGTCTTGCCATCGGGATCATAGGTGTAGCCGACAGGCAGAGGAAAGCGCAGTTCTCCCCTGGAGGCGGCATTTTCCTTACCGCCGATCATACGGGCGTGAAGAAAATGGAGTTCTGCTTCTCCCATGGTACCTTTCAGGCCGATGAGGAGACGGTCATTAAAATCTGACATGTCGTAGATACCGTCTTCGTCGATCACTAGGGTGCCGAACAGGCCGCACAGCTCAAGGAGCTTCATAAGGTCGGCTGATGACCGGGCCAGGCGTGATATCTCCAATCCGAACACTGCACCGACTTCGCCTAGTGATACGCTTGTCACGAGCTGGGCAAATCCTGGGCGCTTGGAACGGCCGGATCCGGATATGCCGAGATCCCCGTCGATCACACGTATGTGTTCTTCCGGCCAGCCAAGCGATAACGCTCTTTCTTGAAGGGCGTACTGTCTCTGTGTACTCTCCTGGTTGAACCGTACCTGGGCCATCGTCGACTGGCGGACATAGACCAGGGCTTCCCGGTTCAGGTGTTCTGCCCGTACTTTGGACGGAATTGATAGGTTCTGCTTCATTTTCATCCTCCTTTTCTGCTGAGAAGAAGGAGATGAAAAGGGCTGAAAGTGCCGATATGAGGTCCTCCGCAAGCCGGGAGTCATTACCGGTCAGATACGTGAGAGTTGTTTCCATTATGGCCTCCTCCTTTCAGGCTAAAGGTCAATCTCTCTGCGCCGGAACAGTTCCAGGTTGATGCTGCTGAGCTCTGTGAGCAGTGCTGTGATATCCTCGTAATCTTTGATGCATTGGGAGACACTGTCTTTATAAGCCTTGGGAACAGAGTCAAGGTGCGTCTTCCCATTGTAATAAGAAGAAAGGTACAGGCTTTTGTGCCCCTCTCCATTGGCACATCTGCAGTTAGGCTTGCCGCATTTGATGGATCTGGTGATCAGGGAAGCCCTCATGACGTGGGCCGGGTCCGGCATTGAGTCGAGGATCTCCTGACGGCGGGCTTTGAGAGTGTCAGTGGTCATGGATTTGTAAGAATTGCTAATCTTATCAGTATTATTCATGATAAGATTATACCACAGGGAGAGAAAAAAATCTACCCTGTGGTATTGGAAATCTGCTCATTTATACAGCAGGCTGGAAAGTTCAAGGAGTGATTTTATGGTATCAGCATCAAAATAGCTTTCGGAGAAAACATTTTGTCCGGTGTCGATGATCCAGGACTCAGGGACGGAGAAGACATCATCCTGAGAACGAAGCGAGTAGCGGCGCTGGCCATCTACTTTCCGGACCTTCAGGATTGGGAAACTCTGTCCATAGAGGGGATGGTAAGGATGGAGGATCGTTGCTGTTCCCAAATCCCTGTTGTGATCAAGTGCTTTTTGCTGTTGCCGTGCCAACAGTGATAGACCGAACCCTTCAACAGGCAATAACCCAAATGTTAGTGCCAATCTATGAACCGCTGTTTGCAGATGATAGCTTCGGCTATCGTCCAAACAGAAGTGCAAAAGATGCAAT
>NZ_JBDOHT010000032.1:0-1881 GCF_039832125.1 Dorea chungnamensis
GGTACTGTAAAGTTTTACAGTCCTATTTTTCTTTAAAACCTTATATTTTCAAGGACTTCACCACTTTTTGCATATAAAAAAGCAATGACCCCCTTTTTCGTGTATAATGTAGGCTACCAAACTCAACAAAATACGAAAGGTAAATCATTGCTATGGATAACATTATACTCTATTTACTTAACATCATTCAAGAACAATATCAGCAAATCTGCTGGCTTATTCTCTTTATCTGCAGATATATTCCTTTGAAACAATGGGCTCATGATGAAATCCACAGCCCTAAGTACCAGAAATTCCTCACTGATAAGCTTCCTGTCATCAAGCCCTTCATCAAACAGGACTGGATACTCTGGAACGAGTACTACCGACTCCGTTACGGAAAAGCCGTGAAACCAGTCAAAACTCACAAAGGTAAGACCCGCACCGTTCCTGAAGATATCGTGTGCCCTCTTTGCGGGGCTCCACATGAGTACATCTACGATAATACCGGTGGACGCGGTCAATTCAAATGTAAGATCTGCGGCCAGACCTTTGTTAATGGTGAGAAAGTAACTACTCCACTAAAACTCCAGTGTCCCTACTGCGGTCATGCCCTCCAGCCAGTCAAAGACCGTAAGCACTTCCGTGTCCACAAATGCATCAATGACAACTGCTCCTATTACAAGCGGAATCTGAATAAGCTTCCAAAAGACCTTCCAAAATCAGAATACTGGAAATACAAGCTGCGATACCTCTACCGCGAGTTTTCCGTGAACTTCTTCGACATGGATCTGAATCAGCTTCCGAAATGGGCAACCTCTTTCAAGTATAAGAAGAACAATGCCTATATCATGGGATTGTGCCTTACCTACCGTGTGAACCTCAAGCTTTCTCTTCGCCAGACTGTACAGGCTCTGAAAGAAATCCACGGGATTGAAATCTCACACACCATGGTCAACAACTATGCCAAAACCGCTGCTGTCATCATACGGCCTTTCGTGGATTCCTACGACTACAACCCTTCCAATGAACTGGCCGCCGATGAAACCTACATAAAAATCAAAGGCGTTAAATCCTACGTGTGGCTAATCATGGACAAAATATCTCGCTCCATTCTTGGGTATCAGGTCTCAACATCCAGAGATGTCGGTCCTTGCATCCTTACCATGCGGATGGCATTTGATAAGTTTAAGGAGTTCCCTGGCAAAGCCCTGAAATTCATCGCAGATGGATACAGTGCCTACCCACTTGCTGCCCAACAGTTTAAGATTGAGAAAGACTGGGATGTCTTTATCACTCAGGTCATTGGTCTTACAAATGACGATGAAGTATCTAAGGAATACCGCCCGTTCAAGCAGCTCATCGAACGCCTGAATCGTACCTTTAAGGAATCCTATCGCATTACCTGTGGCTATGGTACAGAAGATGGCGCCATCCACAGCGTCTCTCTTTGGGTTGCTTATTACAATTTCTTACGCCCACATGAAAAATCCGGTGGTAAAGAACCACTAAACAAAGTGGAACTTCTAGAAGGTGCTGGGAACATGCCCGGCAAATGGCAACTTCTCATCTACCTTGGCCAGCAGGCAATCCTGAAACAACAGAGCGAAGCTGCTATCTGTTCTTAGATTCCGAGCCGGAGGTAAATATCCAGCCACCAGAACCCTTGGTTCTGGCTTTGCCCTTGATGACACACTAAAATAATGCTACAATGCTGTGAATCAGACGGAGAAACCTATCTGTTCTTGAGTTCTTCGCCGTCGGTAAGACATTCAGAGCATTATTTTAGTGTGCCGTCAAGGGTGGCGTACACTGCCGAAAACTAACATATCTGCAATTTTCAAGGTTCCAATGGAGCCATTTTTTCAGCTCCAATTTTTCATAGGCTACTTTACACTACCT
>NZ_JBDOHT010000033.1:0-798 GCF_039832125.1 Dorea chungnamensis
ATACGAATCCACCATGCATTCATCGAAAGACTTGTAAGATCGTTTGTCTTTGTGACAAGCAGTGTGGCAGTCGCTGTAAACTCTGTAGAAGACCGGATTTTCGCTGCATTGATATTTGTCCGCTTATGAGACAGCAGAATGTGAAAAGCTGAATAAACCACCTTCATCAATGGATTCAAATTCCAGCCCATACATATCAACATTATACCGATTCAGTCCGTGAAGGCTGTTTCTCCAGAAATGGTCTCTGCTGCAGAGAATCTCCTGATGCTCTCCCCATGCTGAATTTGCAAAAATCAACGCTTTTAATGGTTCCAGTTTTGTAAATGTATTTAGTGACTCTACCAGATTCTCTTCTTCTACATCCAGTTGAATCTGGCTTGCACAAGAGAATAAACCAAAGTTCGGATAATGATGGAACAATATTTCCTGACCATAATTCTTGTATGAGGAAAGATGATGATACAACATGCGGTACCTTTCACTGACAACAGGCACATTTTGATTGATTGTATAGTGCGGATTAATTCCCTGGTGCTAGAATATAAATAGTACAATTCAAAATGAGAATTCCTAATCTAATATTTCATGGTACAATGTAGGTACCGCACTGAAGGAGGATCTCATTATGGCAAAGCACTATGACAAACAGTTTAAACTGGATGCAGTCCAGTATTATCATGATCACAGAGACTTAGGACTGCAGGGCTGTGCATCAAATTTAGGAATCAGTCAACAAACATTATCACGTTGGCAAAAGGAGCTACGTGAGACAGGTGATATTGAATGCCGTGGTTC
>NZ_JBDOHT010000033.1:808-1688 GCF_039832125.1 Dorea chungnamensis
TCGCAGGACACGTAGTGCTTCAAGTGCAAAATTAGCACGCTAAAGAAAACGAAGTAGTCTTCGTATTAATGGGTAATTATGCTTCTGATGAAGCAAAAGAAATCGCACGATTAAAACGTGAACTTCGTGATGCACAGGACGCTCTTGATGTACTAAAAAAAGCAATCAACATTCTGGGAAAATGACGGAAGCCATTTATCTCGAAGTTGCTGAGAAGGCAGAAACTGCCCATAAGGCTGGACGCCGGGTTTCTGTCTCCGGAATGTTGAAATATCTCGGCGTTTCCCGTTCTGGTTACCGTGCATGGCTAAAACATGTTCCTTCAAACGCTGAACAGCGTCGTGAAACGGTAAAAGCCAAAATCAAGGATATTTATGATGAATCAAAACAGAATTACGGTGCCCCAAAGATTACCAAAGAACTGCGAAAATCAGGGGAAATAATCTCTGAACGTACAGTTGGTAAATACATGAGGCAAATGGGAATCAAAGCACAATGGGTAAAACCATGGACTATTACCACAAAAGATTCTGACTTCAGTAGCGAATTGCAAAATATCCTTGATGAACAGTTTAATCCGGAACGCCCAAATGCTGTCTGGTGTTCTGATATCACATATATCTGGACGATAGACGGATTTGTTTATCTAACCAGTATTATGGATTTATATTCCAGAAAAATCATTGCCTGGACACTTTCTAAAACACTGGAAGTATCCTGCGTGATTGAAACAATAAATAAAGCTAAAGCAAGACGTAAAATCGAAGAACCATTGATTCTGCATTCCGATCGTGGCAGCCAGTATGTATCCAAAGAATACAAGAGGATAACTGCCGGTATACAGTGTAGCTATTCGAAAAAAGCTTATCCTTGGGACAAC
>NZ_JBDOHT010000034.1:0-472 GCF_039832125.1 Dorea chungnamensis
TCCGGCTTCCTTCAGATTCGAGGTCACCCTCGACACCCTTGCCTTCGACTATATCCTTCCCACTACCGGGCGGATTTGGGACTTTAACCCTTGAGAAACGTGCGCCGCTAGGCGCACCATAAGAAAACCTGTAAACTAAGAAGTCTACAGGTTTTAACTCCCCGAGTTGGGCTCGAACCAACAACCCCACGGTTAACAGCCGTGTGCTCTACCATTGAGCTATCGAGGAATATTTAATTAAAGGTATGTACCTTCAAAACTGCATACAAGAAATATCATCCATTACCTATCACCTTGCTTGGTCATGCCCTCGACCGATTAGTAGCAATCAGCTCCATACATTACTGTACTTCCACCTCTGCCCTATCTACCTCGTCGTCTTCAAGGGGTCTTACTACTTACGTAGGGATATCTCATCTTGAGGGGGGCTTCACGCTTAGATGCCTTCAGCGTTTATCCCGTCCCGGCTTGG
>NZ_JBDOHT010000004.1:0-229012 GCF_039832125.1 Dorea chungnamensis
TTTTAGTGTGCCGTCAAGGGTGGCGTACACTGCCGAAAACTAACATATCTGCAATTTTCAAGGTTCCAATGGAGCCATTTTTTCAGCTCCAATTTTTCATAGGCTACTTTACACTACCTTATGATCGAACTGTTATTAATCATTATAATAAATAGTCTATAAACTGTACAGAATAATTACTACATTTTCTGATATTAACAGACGCATCATTCTTTCCTTGAAAATCAAATTCAATATTTTGTTATTGTATTTCACAAAAAAGCACGATATAATAACTAAGTATAAAAGGGGTGCTTGCTTTAAGCAGGCTGAGAGTAAGCTAGTGTGCTTTAACCCATGACCTGATTTGGATAATGCCAACGTAGGGACATAAAGTATGAATTATGTACGGTATGCTTCCTTTGCGTACCGTTTTTTGTTTTATAAAAACATTTCGCGAGAATGCACACTTTTGCTCTTTCTCAATACCTCATGCGGCAGATTGGGAGCACCACCTTTTGCCGCACTATAAAATTTAATGAATATGTTCATTAAAAGCAAAGTGAAGGAGGAAAAGAATATGTCTGGTTACACAACACAGATGGATGCTGCCCGTCAGGGTATCGTCACACCTGAAATGAAAATTGTTGCAGAAAAAGAACACTGGGATGTAGAAGATCTGCGCAATGCAATTGCCAAAGGAGAGATTATCATTCCATGCAACAAAAAACACACTTCTTTGAATCCAAGCGGAGTAGGCGCTAAGTTAACTACAAAGATTAATGTCAACTTAGGAGTCTCCCGCGACTGGAAAGATGTGGATATGGAGTATGAGAAGGTACGTTCTGCTGTAGAAATGGGAGCAGAGGCAATCATGGATCTAAGTTCCTATGGAGATACCAGAAGTTTTCGTCGTAAACTCACACAAGAATGCCCTGCCATGATCGGTACAGTTCCAATTTATGATGCAGTCGTTTATTACCACAAACCGTTGGGACAGATTACTGCGCAGGAATGGCTGGATATTGTAAGAATGCATGCAGAAGATGGTGTGGATTTTATGACGATTCATTGTGGTATGAATCGCGCAACGGCTGCAAGATTTAAACAGAACAAACGTCTGATGAATATCGTATCTCGCGGAGGCTCCATTATGTTTGCCTGGATGGAAATGACCGGGGAAGAGAACCCGTTCTATGAACATTATGATGAGATCCTTGATATCTGTCGTGAATATGATATTACGATGAGCCTTGGAGACGCATGTCGTCCAGGCTGTATTGCAGATGCTACTGATACCGCACAAATCGAGGAGTTGATTACCCTGGGAGAACTGACCAAGCGTGCCTGGGCCAAGGATGTACAGGTTATGATTGAAGGACCTGGACATATGCCTATGAATCAGATCGCTGCAAATATGGAAATTCAAAAAACCTTGTGTCATGGTGCACCGTTCTATGTACTTGGTCCATTGGTAACCGATGTTGCTCCTGGATATGACCATATTACTTCTGCTATTGGAGGCGCAATCGCAGCTGCATCTGGCGCTGCATTTTTATGTTATGTCACTCCGGCTGAACACTTACGTCTTCCAAATGCTGCTGATGTAAAGGAAGGTATCGTAGCTGCAAAAATCGCAGCACACGCAGCTGATATAGCAAAAGGAATTCCTGGCGCAACAGATTGGGATTATCAGATGAGTGAAGCAAGAAAACGCCTTGACTGGGAAGCAATGTTCAAGCTTAGCATGGATCCTGAAAAAGCACGTCGTTATCGTGAAGAAGCAAAACCAGAAAAAGAAGACACCTGTAGTATGTGTGGAAACTTCTGCGCAGTAAAAAATACGAATCGAATCCTGGATGGAGAAATTGTAAGTATTTTTGACGAGTAAATGGGAATTTAGATGAGTTAGTTGGTAATGGGTGTGTACGGCGAGAGGATGGATGGGATGGTTGCCATTGCGGAGTCCTTCGCTAAGAATCCATAACAGGAAAAGAAGCAGATATTTTGTGACCAGGCTGATTCACCCCGAAATCTTGATGATTTCGAGGCTCAGCAGCCTTCTCAGATCTGGCTTGAAGCCAAATCTTCGCACAAAATATCTGCTTCTTTTCCTGTAACGGATTCTATCGCTTGTCCAACGAATGGCAACCATCCCATCCATCTTCTCGCCTGACATCCCCCAAATCCGCAACTTCCTCATCCGGGAGGATTCCTGCGCGTCATGCAGAGGGAAAGATATCAGTAATGATATTGTCAAAAAACAGGCAGAATAACTAACTGATTCTTCCATTGAAATAATGATAAATAGTATAAAAACATCGCTCCCCATTGCGCTACGCGCCAGGAATTTCTCCAGATGAGTTTGTTCAGTAATTGGGAATGTCAGGCGCAAGGGAGCTGGATAGGCTGGTCTGTTTCCGTCCAGCCTATCCAACTCCCTTGCGTCGTACACACCCGATTCCCAACTAACTAATCTAAATTCCCAACTAAATTACATATTTGATCTTTTTGTTCAGCTTCATTAGTTCATTTGCAAATTCTCGATTCTCGTATAATGCAACGAAAACGGTACTCATTCTTTTCGATTCGATTCCTACCCGGTCAAAGGATGCGGCAAAGGATGCTGAATAATTTTTCATTTTCCGTATTGATGTGATTTCTTGTGTAGGGAGAGTCTTTGTCAATAATCCAAAATGTATTACTACTTGTTTTTTATCAACAATAACTTCGTTTCTAAATAATACGGGAATAGAATATAAATCTACTAAAACTAATAAAATCAGATATCCCCATACCGTTGTAAATCCGACATTGAGTGTAATTCCCAATGTAACCCCATTTAATAGTGCGATAACTACATACCACCATATATCGATTTTCCCTTTGAATGTCATAAAAAAGCCTCCGTTGTTCATTCGTATTTGCTACTGCTATTATACATACGAATTTCAACGGAGACAATCTTTTTTTGTTTTCTTTTATTCTACATTTTTGTCTTCATCTGCAACATATTCGAAAAAGTCAAAATCGGCATAATGTTTGTGCTTGACACGGTCGGCACAGGTGATTCCTACCATGGTTCCTGTAAATTCTCCATATTTGCAATATTCATCCGAAAATTTTGTTGTATCAAAGACTCTTCCAATCTTTTGATACTTGTTTCCATCCAGGCTCCACTCGAACCAGGACTTACGTCCTTCAATGTAGAGTCGCAGATAGACTGGGCCATCTTCTATCGGAATCCGAGAATTTAAGAATTCTGTTTTCTCTCCATTTTCAAGCTGAATAATTGACAATGCACTCTGGCTCAACGTTTCACTGTAATATTTTCTGAGATTGATATAATTCATATTGTCATAATATAAGATGAGCCCAGCACTATGCTGATGAACTACTGGGACGAATTCCATTTTTGTTGTAATTCTGGCATAGACACTTGTAAGCTTGCGGGCAAGGATACTGACCCTATTCAGTGATGTACGGGATTCTTGTCCGCGGATTCTGACGTAACCCGGACGAGCCTTTACATCTGCAAAGGATTGAGGCATCATTCTTGGAGCATAATACCAGATGCCGAGTTCTTCGGAATCAAAATCATCATAATCCGGAATCTGTGCAACCGGATATTCCGCAAGAGTGCTTTCTGGAACTTCAACCTTTGCCAGATTACTTCCGTCTGCCATGCGAAGCCAATGATCTTTCGTCCACATCATTTTCTGAATTGCCGTCTCTCTTCCAAGTGTACAGCGCAGTTCCGGTACAAACGGCCGTGCAGTCAGATGAACCAGATAGACTTCGCCATCCGGTGTCTCTACGTAACTTCCATGTCCTGATTTTTGAAGTACAGATTCTGAATTATAGTATTTCGGCTTTAAATGATCTGGATCATAACGCTCATAAGAATCTCCCGGAACCGATGTCACAATTGGATTTTTGGGATCTTTTTCATATGGCCCCCAGATATTAGCTGAACGTCCCATGGTCACACAGTGATTATATCCTGTGCCACCCTCTGCACACATAATATAATAATAGCTATTCTTTTTAGTCAAATGGGGTGCTTCAATACAGCCTCTGTCTGTTCCGCCACTCCAGATTCGCTTTGGATAACCAATGATTTCTTTCTTTTCCGGTGAATATTCCACCATACAGATTGCTCCTGGTTTTTCATAGCCTTCTCTCGTCTCCCATTCAAGGGATACAACCCATTTACGTCCGTCATCGTCATGGAATATTGATGCATCAAAGCCAGAAGAATGAAGATAGACCGGTTCACTCCATGGACCTTTGATATCCTTTGCTGTGATCAGATAATTATCTACGTCAAAGTATCTGGCATTCATAGAATTCATAATGCCATATACCACATAGAACAGATCCTCTTCCTCACAATAAGTCAGGCAAGGTGCCCAGATTCCCTTCGCAGAAGGTAATTTTTTTAGGTCTACTTCCTGGTCATCTGTCAGAACATGAGTATATAGTTCCCAGTTCTTCAGATCCTTAGAATGGTAGATTGGAATTCCAGGAAACCATTCAAATGTGGAAACTGCAAGATAATAATCTTCCCCTTTTCTGCAGATACATGGATCCGGATTAAATCCGGGAAGTATTGGATTCTTTATCATAATTTATGTTCTCCCTATATTAACAATTCTCTTCTATCTGTCCAGTGATAATGGAATTCGGCGGAATCACAAACTCAAACTGCTGACCTGCAATACGAAGATAACAAGTCTTAGATTCTGATTGCCGATTCAGCAATACAAATACTATACTGTCATTATTATTTTTCCAAGCCGTCAGATCTAACTGATCTGTATACTTTGTGCTTGCACTCCTTATTGCTCCTGGCTTTATAAAATTTGCGAAATGGCAGTAATATTCCAGACACATGCGCTCTATTAACCGGTCATTCTCCATATCAAACATATAAGGAGCCTCGCAGTAGTTCTGCGTGTGATTCGGTCCGCCTTCTCCATCTAGTAATATGTTCCAGTCATAAAAACCAACCATCCAATGATTAAGATTTCCAATCATATCATGGGCGAGGCGAGCGGCGTTCTCCGCTTCAGCATCTTTATCATATTTGCCAAATTCCAGACAGCTTTCGGAAAGTATCAGTTTTTTGTCGGGATGAATCTGATGAACCAGGTCTAATGCCTCAAAGTGATCTCCACTATACCAGTGAAAAGCAAGTCCATCAACCATAGAATCTGTTGTCTCATCAATGATTGCTTCTGCTCTGTCAAAAATGCGCTCTTTGTTATGATCCCAGATGAATATTTCGATATCATCAAGGTCATGGTTTTTCATAGCTGGTACCAGATAATCTCTTAAGAATACTTTCTCTTCTTCTGCTGTATAGACACAGGAATCCCAGTCTTGAACAGCTTTTGGCTCATTTTGTACAGACATCCGCACAACTTCAAATCCTCTGTCTTTAAATTCTCTGATATATCGGCACAGATATTCTGCCCAACGTGTACGATATTCGTATTTCAGAGAACCGCCTTCTTTTCTTCCATGGTTGGTCTTCATATATGCCGGCGGTGACCATGCAGACAACATGATTTTTAACTTCTTTCCGGCTTTTTTCTCCGCTGCTTCTAATAATGGGATAATGTATTTTTCAGTATCTGCGAAAGAAAATTTCTCAAGTTCCGTATCATCCTTATATGGATCTGCTTCATACATATGGGTGGAAAAATCACAACTGTCCATATGAATTCTGACTTGATTATATCCCATATGTTCCGATGCAAAATAAGTTGATAACATTTTGTCCTGTTGTTCGCTGGATAAGTGAGAAAACACATATCCTGCGGCATCAGTAATTGCACCTCCGAATGGATGAAACGATTATTGTTACTTACTCTCCTAAATATAAAGCTTATCAACAAAAAATTCGTAGTCGTCAGATTGACCGTGCACTGAAAATGATTCAGTCTCCAGGAAAATGCAGACGAGGAAAGAATCAAAACGACCCTGCACGATTCATTCAAAAGACTAGCATTACACCAGATGGTGAAATCGCAGATAAGTCTGTTTATGAATTGGATGAAGAACGCATAAATGAAGAATCCATGTATGATGGTTTTTATGCTGTTGTAACAAACCTTGAAGATAACCCATCGGAAATCATTAAGATTAACAAGCAACGTTGGGAAATCGAAGAAAACTTTCGAATCATGAAATCCGATTTTGAAGCCAGACCCGTCTATGTACAGAGAGACGATCGTATCAAAGCACATTTTCTTACGTGTTATATCAGTCTCTTAGTATATAGATTATTAGAAAAGAAACTGGGGGAAGGGTTTACATGCACTCAGATTTTGGAAACATTACGTGGTATGAATATGACACTATTAAGCAAGGACAGTGGTTACATTCCTTCTTACAAACGCACAAAACTAACAGATGCTCTTCACAGTTCATTTGGATTAAGAACAGACTTTGAATTTATATCAAAAGCCTCCATGCGAGGAATTATTTCAAAGACAAAAAAGATAACTAGCACAAAAGCAAAAATATAGCACATATCGATGCAAACGAACAAACAGCCACATAGCCCATAAATACAGGCTTTGCGGCTGTTTTGTCTTTTATTAACTGTCAAAGATGGGATTATCATAGCAATCCTGTCTGCATATGTCAAGCAAAGCAGCCAAATTGGTCTGCTAACTATATTCTTTCGTCTGTTATCTGTAAGAGTAATTCTTTGATTTCCTGGAAATCACCGTAAAATACTACCCCATTCATTCCAATCTGCCTTGCGCCTTCAATATTTTCCGGTCTGTCATCAATAAAGAAACATTCTTCCGCAATGAGTTGATATTGATTCAGTAAATATTCATAAATACCTCTTTCCGGTTTTATAATATGTATATCACAGGATACCACGATTCCATCAAAATATGAAATCGGTGCAAATTCTGGAAAATAGTCATAAAAAGAGGTACTTGCATTAGACAGAACATATAGATGATATCCATTTTCTTTCACATATTCACAGAATTCTTTTGCACCATCGACAGGTTTCATACACATATGCCATCTCGTTGCACAACTCTTAAGTGCAGGATGAAGGCGCTCTGGAATCTGATCCTTTACACGCTCATATATATCCTCATCAGTCAGCAGTCCCCGGTCAGCATCTATCCATTCCTGCCCATTGAATAATATTTTTTTAATCAAAGCTTTGTCGTCTTCATTATCCAGAAAATAATTCAGGCAGACATCTGGATTATAATCAAGAAGTACATTGCCCATATCGAAAACAATATTTTTTATCATTATAAATCACACCTACTCTATAATCGCCTTTAATACATTTTCAGGCGCACGAAAAATTGTACATTCATCAAGTGGTATTGCACCCATTGAGCGATAGAAATCCATACTTGATTGATTCCAGTTCAGACAACACCATTCCATTCTTCCACAATCACGCTCCAGAGCTGTTCTTGCCATATACTTTATCATCTGTTTTCCATAACCCTTTCCCCGGTATTCTGGATCAACATACAAATCGTCAATATAGATTCCGCCTTTTCCAAGGTAAGCAGGAAATGTCTGATAAAAGAAAACAAATCCAATTTCCTTTCCGTCAATCTGTGCAAATATTACTTCTGCTCTTTGCTTATCGAACATCCACTCTTCCAGAAACTCTTCTGTAGCGTAGACTGACTCCGGTATTTTTTCATATTCCGCAAGTTTTTTAATAAACCGAAGAATTAATGCAGCATCCTCGCGAACTGCATACCGAAAAGTAACTTTCTGTTGTTCACTCATTTAAAACCTCCATTACTTATGATATGGTTCTCCATTGATAATTCGGTAACTTCGATATATCTGCTCCAGCAAAATGACTCTCATCAACTGATGTGGAAATGTCATCTTAGAAAAACTAAGTGCATAATCTGACCTGGAAAGTACTTCTCTCCCAAGTCCAATAGAGCCTCCAATAATAAAGATGATATGGCTGACACCCTGAATTCCTAATTTGTCAATCTTTTCTGCAAGTTCTTCAGAGGCGAGCTGTTTTCCACCAATCTCAAGAGTAATTATATAGGCATCTTCTTTGATATACTTCTGGATTCTCTCAGCTTCTTTGGAACGAATTGCGTCTTCTACACTCTCACTTGCATGATCCGGCGTCTTCTCATCGGTAACTTCTATAATCTCCAGTTTACAATATCGACTTAGACGTTTGCTGTATTCTGCAATAGCATCTTTCAGGTATTTTTCTTTTATTTTCCCTACAGTTATTAATGTAATCTTCATAAATATAGTTATCCCTTCTTTGCCCGACGCAAAGTGTTAAGTCTTTCCTTTTCTTCTTTACTGACACGGAATGATTCCCGGATTTTTTGAATAGATTTCTGATGAGTAATATCATCTAGCTGATTTCCGGCAAGTAAATCCCAGGTAAGTTCAGGAAATTTAACGTAACAAACGGACACCGCCCATGCAACTGCCATTTTAACATAATAGGCCTCATGCTTTACATCACCCAATATTCTGAGTACTCTTTCGATGTAATTTTCGGTTACAAAATAGTCTAAAAGAGATACAATGGCAAAGCGAAGTTCATATTCTTGTGTACTGTCTAGGTATTTCATTAAATACTCAAACCATAAATCCATGTCTTTTTTCATAAATTTATAGGTCATACAGCTGCTGTCACACACTGCCCAACTGTCGATTACTGGGACAAAATCGTCTAACAGCTTTTTTCTCTCATCCAGGCTACATTTCATATATCCAATAATCATTCCATGAAGCAATAGTTCTTCATGATAGACTTTACCTTGCTTTTCTTGCTCCTTTACGGCATTTACGTATTCCAGACCATTTTCTCTAGCAATACTTTTCGCAAACTCTCGAAGTCTTGGAACACGTACTCCAAGCATGGTCGAATTATCTCCTGGCACAAGAGAACGATTAAATTCGAGATATTTTTCGTCTGTCACATCTATTAATTGTTTTCGAATTTTTTCAAAAATATTTTCCATACTTTCACCGTATATTTTTTCTTATGCATATAGCTTTTCTTTTATTTGAATCTGAAATAAAATATTAAACTTTAGAGATAAATAAAACACCTAATGTACCCGGACCACAATGGCTGGATATGACTCCGCCTGCCCTTGTAACTAAAATTTCACTAAAAATATTCAAGCTGTCCAAATGCTGATAAATCTCTCGAATAATATCTTGATCACAGCCTGAATGCGTAATAAATACTCGATCTTTTTTAGCCTGTTTCAGCTCATTTTCCATATCCTTAACATAATCCATCAGAACTTTCTTCATTTTGCCGCGATACTTTTTGGCTGGATTCATTGCACCATCTTCCACAACAATTTTAGGATGCAGTTTTAATGCGCCGCCAGCCATTGCTGCGAGTCCGCTGCATCGCCCTCCTCTGTAAAGATATGTTAATGTATCAACCACAAAACTTGCGCGTACAAAAGGCTTTAACTCCTCAATTTTTTTAACAATATCCTGAGCATTTTTCCCATTTTGCGCCATAGTTGCTGCTTCAATTACCAATAATCCAATACCAGTAGAAAGATTGGCAGAATCAATCACTGTAACCAGCTTCTCTGCTTCTAGTTCTTCTGCAGCAATACGCATCACATTTGCTGATGTAGACATACTTTCAGATATCGCAAAACAAATGATTTCTCTTCCTTCTGCCACATATGGTCTCAGCAAATCCATAGCCCTGTCAAGAGCTGGAGCTGAAGTCTTAGGAGTAGTCTTGTTTTTGTCCGACCATTGATAAATCTCATCTGGGAATATATCCTGTCCGTCTTCATACTCCTGTTCTCCTAACAAAATATGCAAAGGCAGTATGGATACATCGTATCTTTGTAGTAATTCCTGCGACAAATCACAGGTACTGTCTGAGACAATCTTCACCATCTCAATCGCATCCTTTCTCAATCGTTATTTCCATTCTTCTATTCCTGCAAGTACACCCATTCTTTCTTTCAAGAAATGATTAAATATTGCAATTACGCGCCCGACACCAATGACTGCCAGAACAGTACCGACACCGATACCGATTATTTCACCGGCAAAAATAAGACCTACACAAGTTGTAAATGTAATATTAAACAAATCAAAACAATTCTTTGTAAGGCCTACACTTTTTCCTACTGTATCTGCAATGGCCTGTACAATTCCATCACCAGGATTCGGAATTAACCGCATATTCAGAGATACTGCAGCGCCAATTCCTGTTAATATAATCCCAATGACCAGTATCATAACTCTGCCAGTCATACTTTGGTAAAAAACAGGGACTCCAGGCGTATCATAAGCCGGAATTAATGCTGAGAACAAATTCATAAATCGAGTAAAAATCAAACTTAATGGAAACTGAAGCGCATCTTTTAATAACTGCACCTTTAAGTTCAGATACTTTCCCTTTCGAAAATGTTCTCTTGTATGTAGAAACATCTCCACCACTACAAAACTACTGTAAAGAATCAGCGTCATATTGCCGAAATTTATATTTAAAATCATTGATATACTATAAGATACGGAAATAATCGGAGAAACTCCCAGCCCGGCTTTTGTATTTAATATAATTCCCAATGCCAGTACTAATAAACCAACAATATAAAAAATTCCTCTTAAAATGTTTGTTTGCTTCATAATATTTATCCTGTTCTTGTTGTTTTTCTGTTTTATAATGCCGACCTGGTTTATCTGTCTAATCCAATGCTAATCCAATGCTAACCCAATGCCACATCCAGAATCATCATCAACACAAATCCAACTGAAAAACCAATAGTACCTATATTACTATGATCTCCTTCTGCTGATTCCGGTACCAGTTCCTCTACTACGACATAAATCATAGCACCTGCTGCAAAAGCAAGAAGATAAGGAAGGATTGGCGTGACATAAGAGGCCAGAAGAACGGTAATGCCACCGGCGATAGGTTCTACAACTCCTGAAAACATTCCATGCAAAAATGCTCTTCCCCGGCTTCCACCCTCACTTCGAATCGGAAGTGATACAATAAATCCTTCCGGAAGATTCTGAATCGCAATTCCGATCGCAAGAGAAAATGCACCTGCAAGTGTCACATTTGTATTTCCTGTTATCAGACCTGCGAAGACAGCTCCGCTTGATATTCCTTCCGGAATATTATGAATGGTAACCGCCAATACGAGCATAGTAGACTTTTTCAGTGAACATCTTGGTCCTTCTGTCTCATCCGATCCAATGTGCATATGCGGAATAACCTGATCCAAGATTAATAAAAAAGCAATTCCAAGTAGAAATCCGATTGCTGCCGGAACAAATGCAAACTTTCCCATATAGTCCGACATCTCCATCGCTGGAATCAAAAGAGACCATACAGAAGCAGCAACCATGACTCCCGCCGCAAATCCAAGAAGCGCCTTCTGAATCTGTGGCTTTAATTCATTTCTCATGAATAAAACGCAGGCAGCGCCTGCGGTCGTTCCGATAAAAGGTATGATTAACCCTAGAAAAATTACCATAAATATGTCCTCTTTTCTTTTTACACTTTAATAAGCATACCACAAATCTCCATTTGGGTACAGGGCATTTTTTATTTTGGTACACCATAAAGTGCAAAAGGGGACGTAGACTTTTGCAAAAAGTCTACGTCCCCTTTTTAACATTTTTACTTCTTTGATAACATTTCGTGGATTCCTTTTGCTCCTGCTTTTCCAGCTCCCATTGCAAGGATTACTGTTGCAGCTCCGGTTACTGCATCTCCACCGGCGAATACGCAGGCTTTTGATGTCTGACCGTTTTCTTCTTCTGCCACGATACATTTTCTCTTGTTTGTCTCGAGTCCTTTGGTTGTAGATGCAATCAATGGGTTTGGAGATGTTCCAAGTGACATGATAACTGTATCAAGTTCTATCTCATACTCAGAACCTGGAATTTCTACTGGGCGTCTTCTTCCAGAAGCGTCTGGTTCGCCAAGTTCCATTTTGATTACTTTCATACCTCTTACCCATCCATTTTCATCAACAAGGATTTCCTTTGGATTGGTCAAAAGATCGAAGATGACTCCTTCTTCTTTTGCATGATGTACTTCTTCAACTCTGGCTGGAAGTTCTGCTTCACTACGACGGTATACGATATGAACTTCTGCTCCAAGACGGAGGGCTGTTCTTGCAGCATCCATTGCTACATTACCACCACCTACGACTGCAACTTTCTTTCCAGCTGCGATAGGTGTATCATAAGAATCATCAAATGCTTTCATCAGATTACTTCTTGTCAAATATTCATTCGCAGAGAATACGCCGTTAGCCGTCTCTCCCGGAATTCCCATGAACATTGGAAGACCAGCACCAGAACCAATAAATACTGCTTCGAAATCTTCTTCTTCCATCAACTGATCGATGGTTGTAGATTTACCGATTACGACATTTGTCTCAAATTTAACGCCTAATTCTTTAACTTTTTCAATTTCTTTCTTAACAACTTTCTGCTTTGGAAGACGAAATTCAGGAATACCATATACTAAAACACCACCAAGTTCATGCAGTGCCTCAAATACAGTTACTTCGTACCCCAATTTTGCAAGATCACCAGCACAGGTAAGTCCTGAAGGACCTGAACCAATGACAGCAACTTTATGTCCGTTCATTTTTTCTGCTTTTTCTGGTTTAATATCATTTTCCAATGCATAATCAGCGACAAATCTTTCCAATTTACCAATGGATACTGCATCACCTTTAATTCCACGGATACATTTAGATTCACACTGAGACTCTTGTGGACATACACGACCGCAAATAGCTGGAAGAGCTGAAGATTCGCCGATTACTTTGTATGCCCCCTCAATATCTCCATCTTTTACTTTTGAAATAAAACCTGGGATATTGATGGACACTGGGCATCCCTGAATACATTTGGCATTTTTACAGTTCAGGCAACGGCTTGCTTCCTCCATTGCCTCTTCCTTATTATATCCGTAACATACTTCTTCAAAATTAGTTGCTCTTACTTCTGGTTCCTGCTCTCTTACAGGCACTCTTTTTAATACATCTGCCATTACTCGTCACCTCCGCAATGACCACATCCACCATGATGTGTGTCACCTTCCTGTAATTTCAGCATTGCACGTCCTTCCTGAGTTTTGTACATCTGCTGTCTCTTCATTGCCTCGTCAAAGTTCACAAGGTGTCCGTCGAATTCAGGTCCGTCTACACAGGCAAATTTAATCTCATCACCAACATGCAGACGACAGGCACCGCACATACCCGTTCCATCTACCATGATTGGATTCATGCTGACAATCGTTGGAATCTCAAGTTTCTTTGTCAACAGGCATACGAATTTCATCATGATCATTGGTCCGATTGCTACACAGACATCGTATTTATTTCCTTCTTCTACCAGTTTCTCTATTTTAGTAGTAACCATTCCAGCATGACCATATGTACCATCGTCTGTACATGGATAATAGTTACCCGCAACAGCTTCCATTTCTGATTCTAGGATTAACATATCTTTTGTCTTAGAGCCCACGATAACATCAACATCAATACCATGTTCTTTCATCCATTTTACCTGCGGATAAACAGGAGCGGCTCCAACACCACCAGCCACAAATAAAATCTTTTTCTTCTTCAGACTTTCCGGATCTTCACTAATAAATTCAGATGGGCATCCTAATGGACCAGTAAAATCACGGAATGCATCCCCTGCTTTTAATTGGGACATCTTCGTTGTAGATGCTCCAACTTCCTGGAACACAATCGTGATGGTTCCTGCTTCTCTATCGTAGTCACAAATTGTAAGTGGAATTCTCTCCCCTTTTTCGTCCATCTTAACGATAACGAACTGTCCAGGCTCACAATGTCTAGCTACACGCGGAGCTTCTACGTCCATAAGATAAATCTTATCAGCCAGTTTTTCGGCTTTTAATATCTTGTACATCTTGCTTCCTCCTAATATTTGATACTTCTTTCATAATAATGTATCCTAAGAAAAATATCAAGTTTTTTGTTAAAATATTAACTGTTTTTTGCATCAAAAAAGCAAACGCCACATGGCATCTGCTTTTTTGACTATTTTTATCTAAAAATCAACTTCTGTTCCATAATATGTACATATAAATAATTTTTCCATTGTAGCAGGATCAATTGCTCTTGGATTAGAGCCTGTACAAGCATCACCAACAGCTAATTCTGCAATTTTGGCAACTTTTTCTTTAAACTCATCTTCATTGATACCAAAATCCTTTAAAGTCTTAGGAATGTTTAATTTAACATTGAAATCATCAATTTTTTCACACAGACTGTTAATCAATGCTTTTTCAGAAGTTCCTGCAAGTCCCATTCTGCGCGCGATCTCAGCATAACGTTTTGCTGCAACTGGATCTTTAGCATTATATTTGATTACATACGGAAGATAAATTGCATTTGCACAACCGTGTGGGATATGGCCAGTTGAGAATGCCGCACCTGTCTTATGAGCCATTGAGTGTACAATACCAAGTAATGCATTGGAGAATGCCATACCTGCTAAACACTGTGCATAATGCATCTGTTCTCTGGCAACCATATCGCAATTATATGAAGCAGGAAGATAATCTAATACCATCTCAATTGCCTGTAAAGCAAGTGGATCCGTAAATGGACAATTTAATGTTGATACATAAGCCTCTATTGCATGTGTCAATGCATCCATGCCTGTATATGCAACCTGTTTTACAGGAAGTCCCATTACAAGATCTGGATCAACAATTGCAACGTCTGGTGTAATATTAAAGTCAGCAAGTGGATATTTTACACCTGTCTGATAATTTGTGATAACCGAAAAAGCTGTTACCTCAGTAGCTGTTCCAGATGTAGAAGGAATTGCAGCAAATTTTGCTTTCTGTCTTAATTCAGGGAAGTTGAAAGGAATACATAAATCTTCAAAAGTTGTCTCTGGATATTCATAAAATGCCCACATAGCCTTTGCAGCATCAATCGGTGATCCACCACCCATTGCAACGATCCAGTCTGGTTCGAACTTACGCATAGCTTCTGCGCCTTTCATAACCGTTTCAACAGACGGATCCGGTTCAACACCTTCAAACAATTCTACTTTCATGCCACCTTCTTTTAGGTAGTTCACGGCTTTGTCAAGAAATCCCTGACGTTTCATAGAACCACCACCGACTACAAGAATTGCTTTTTTACCTTTTAAATTCTTCAATTCCTCTAAACAACCTTTTCCATGGTACACGTCTCTTGGTAATGTAAATCTACTCATTTTGCGCATCTCCTTTTTACTATATTGTTAATTTATTGTCAATATTATATCTCTGTTAAATAATTAACGCAACAGGATTCACTAAACAAATTGTATTTATTTCAAAACAATAGGAATTTAGATTAGTTAGTTGGTGATTGGGTGTGTACGGCGAGAGGATGGATGGAATGGTTGCCATTGCGGAGTCCTTCGCTAAGAATCCATAACAGGAAAAGAAGCAGATATTTTGTGACCAGGCTGATTCACCCCGAAATCTTGATGATTTCGAGGCTCAGCAGCCTTCTCAGATCTGGCCTGAAGCCAAATCTTCACACATAATATCTGCTTCTTTTCCTGTAACGGATTCTAGCGCTTGTCCAACGAACGGCAACCATTCCATCCATCTTCTCGCCTGACATCCCCCAAATTCGCAACTTCCTCATCCGGGAGGATTCCTGCGCGTCATGCAGAGGGAAAGATATCAGTAATGATATTGTCAAAAAACTGGCAGAATAACTAACTGATTCTTCCATTGAAATAACGATGAATAGTATAAAAACATCGCTCCCCATTGCGCTTCGCGCGCCAGGAATTACCCCAGATGAGTTCGTTCAGTAATTGGGAATGTCAGGCGCAAGGGAGTTGGATAGGCTGGTCTGTTTCCGTCCAGCCAAGCGTTAGAATCCGTTACAGAAAAAAGAGTTGCAATTCCGTGTGAGAATTTGGCATCCGGTCACGAAATTGCAACTCTTTTTTATGTTATGGATTCTTGGCGAAGGATACCGGAAACAGACCAGCCTATCCAACTCCCTTGCGCCGTACACCTCCCAATTACCAACTAACTAATCTAAATTCCCATTTACTCAACTTCCAGTACATAGTTTCTCGTAGTAACACCACTACTACGTCCTTTTCCGTTAATTAAAATCGCTTTAAATATCGTTTCACCTTCTGGCATATTTATTGGACCTGAGTATTTTTTAGACGAAGTTGTCGGATCCGTTCCATCCATGGTGTAATATGCCTCATAACCATCTGGTACTTTTATTTCTATCTGGTTCACAGTCTCATATTGACCAGTGGATGGAGAAACTGCAGGGGCATCTTCTATAGGTAATTCTACTAAATAATTCTTTTTTACAGGAAGACTTGGAATCCCCTTTTCATTAACAGCAATTGCTGTAATTACAGTCTCGTCTTCTCCGATTTGGATCGGTTCTGAATACTTTATACTATTGACTGTCGGTTCTGAACCATCATCAGTATAATATATCGTACAACCCTTTTCTGTACTAAGAGATAATTCTTGTACATCATCAAAGGTTTCATCATCATCCAGACTAAACTCCGGTCCGACAACAATATAGCCAGCCAAGAGTTTTGTAACACTATCATCAGCATCTTCGAGAAGTAAAGGAATATTTTCTTTCTGATCAGTATCTATATAAAAATTCACACATGCTTCATAGATATCTGCATTCTTGGGCTGTTGTTCTATTGCGTCCAAAAATACCTTTTCAGCTTTGTCTAATTGTTTCTGTTCAATATATACCTTGGACAATCCCGTATATGCCTCCGGTTTTTCCTTTTTTTTATTAATGGCTTTCTGAAAATACCCAGCCGCAGCATCGAACTCTTTCGATTCTATTGATTTATATCCTTTTGTCACTATCCCTTTATAAGAAGTCTGATACACTCCAATGCCGATTCCGATAAATGCAATAAGTAAAACCAAAAATATAAGCAATATCCGTTTTCTTTTTTTACGACGCATTGCTTTTTTGCGCTCCGCCTGTCGACGGCGTCTTTCACGTTCTGACATATTTCTCGATGTATTATTACGCGATGTATTTCTTGATACATTCTGTGATGTATTTCGAGAAGTAACATTTCGACGTGCATTTCCACTCTGTCTTCCCGTATTTCTGCTTGCAGTATTACGTCTTCCTGTATTTTGACTGTTCATAGAATCATAATCTATATAATCATCATCCCCATTAATAGCCCCTCGGATCTGAGCAGTTAACATATCATCCAAAGGATTATAATCTGGGACAATGCGAACTTCCTTTCCGCAGTTTTCACAATATAACATTCCTTCTGGTATTTTTTGTCCGCAATACCTACATTTCATCTTAAGCGAACCTCCTACTTACTAGCTGCTTTCACACAATTACACATTAGCATCGCAATTGTCATTGGTCCTACACCACCAGGCACAGGGGTTATAGCAGATACTTTGTCTTTAACATCTTCAAAATCAACATCTCCGCATAGCTTATTTTCAGAATCTCTATGCATACCTACATCTATCACTACAGCACCATCTTTTATATATTCAGACGTGATGTATTTTGGTTTTCCCATCGCTACAATCAAAATATCTGCTCTCTTTGTCACTTCTTTTAAGTTCTTTGTCTTTGAATGCGCAATAGTTACTGTACCATTTTCTCGAAGCAAAAGCAAGCCCATTGGCTTTCCCACATTATTGCTTCTGCCAACAACTACACATTCTTTTCCTGTAATTTCAATACCAGAACGTTTTAACAGTTGAATTACACCGGCTGGAGTACATGATTCAAAGCCATCTTCCCCAATGACCATTTTCCCTATACTCTCTGGGTGAAAGCCATCCACATCTTTTTCTGGAATAATTGCTTTCACAATTGCATCCTCATCAATATGAGAAGGAAGTGGTAGCTGAACCAGAATACCATGTACATTTTCATCTTGATTCAATTTTTCAACCAACTCTAGTAATTCTTCTTGTGTGGTTGTTTCTTTTAACTCATAAGACAAGGATTGGATTCCGATATATGCACATGCTTTCTTTTTATTTCTTACATAGATGGAAGAGGCAGGATCATCACCTACTTGAATTACGGCAAGACAAACTGACTGTCCATCTGCTTTCATTGCTTCCACTTGCTCTTTCAATTCTTCTTTTATCTGTGCGGAAATAGCTTTTCCGTCAATCAATCTTGTCATATCTAAATATTCTCCTTAAACTAGTTAATCATATCATATTAACAACATTCATCTACATACTGTTCAAATTCTTCCGGAGACATTAACACCTTTCTTGGTTTTGTACCTTCTTCCGGTCCAACTACTCCAGCCTCAAAAAGTTGATCCATAATACGTGCTGCACGATTAAAGCCAATTTTAAAAGTACGCTGAAGCATTCCAATAGACGCTTTGTCTTTATCAATAATAAGACGTCCTGCATCCACAAAATACACATCACGATCCTCGCCATCTGCAGAACATGATGACATAGTACCTACTGAATTGGTGTTCACATGATTTACAATTTCTTCATCGTATGTAACATCACTGTTGTGATTTTTTAAATAATCAACAACATTCTGTACTTCTTTGTCAGTTACAAATGATCCTTGCACTCTTGCTGGTTTCTGATAACCAGAAGGGTAAAAAAGCATATCCCCTTTCCCTAACAGCTTTTCAGCCCCATTCATATCTATAATTGTTCTGGAATCTACACCTGAAGAAACTGAAAATGCAATTCTCGACGGCATATTTGCTTTGATCAAACCAGTAATGACATTAACTGATGGTCTCTGTGTCGCTAATACCAGATGAATTCCTGCTGCTCTGGCCAACTGTGCCAGACGGCAGATTGCTTCTTCTACTTCTCCTGGTGCGACCATCATCAAGTCCGCCAGCTCGTCTACGATAATGACAATCTGGGGCATAGGTTCTTTTGCTTCACCTTCCACCTGTGGCATAGATACAATCTTTTCATTGTATCCTTTCATATCCCGTACATGGTATTCTGCAAATGTCTGATAACGTCTTGTCATCTCTGCCACTGCCCAATTCAATGCACCGGCAGCTTTTTTGGGATCTGTAACAACTGGAATCATCAAGTGTGGGATTCCATTATAAACACTTAATTCAACAACCTTTGGATCAATCATAATTAACTTGACTTCGTCTGGTTTGGCTTTATATAAAATACTCATGATCAAAGTGTTGATACACACGGATTTACCCGAACCTGTTGCACCTGCAATCAGAAGGTGCGGCATTTTGGCTATATCTGTCACTACAACTTTTCCACCAATATCTTTTCCTACCGCAAAAGATATCTTTGAAGTACTGTTTTTGAATTCGGAAGCTTCAAGAAGATCTCTCAACATAACTGCAGAATTTTCTTTATTCGGAACTTCTATTCCAACCGCTGCTTTTCCTGGAATAGGAGCTTCTATACGAATATCTGCAGCTGCAAGATTCAACTTGATATCATCTGAGAGTCCAACAATTTTACTTACCTTTACCCCCATCTCTGGCTGAAGTTCATAACGAGTAACTGACGGCCCGCAACTTACATTCGTCACCGTTACATTGACACCAAAATTCTGTAAGATTTGCTGCAGTTTCATAGCAGTTTCTCGAAGACTGGCATCCGATTCACCAGCATGTTTCACACCTCTTTTTAATAGAGAAATAGGTGGAAATTGATAATCTTTTTTCGGTTTAACAGCCTCTTCGGCTACTGCCGCAGCAACATCCGCTACTTCATTTGCAATGGCTGATGCGCCAATCTTACTGCTGCGCTTTTTATTTTTGGCATTCTCTGCTCCATCTAGCGGTATATCTTCCATCATAGGTTCTGTCTCTATATTATCGGAAACCGAAAGGTCTTCTCCACGATTAATTACAAAATCCATCTTTTCAGGTGCTGATTCTTTCTTTTGGATCTTTTCACTTAACGGGTCAATTGTCAGCTCTTTCACATCCGGTGACTTTTTTGCAATAGTAGTATCAAACGAAACTCCTTCCACATGTTTGTCTTTTCTTTTATTCGACACTTTTTTGTCTGTCTTTGACTGAGTTTCTCGTATTTTCTTCTTCTCTTCTGCATGTTCCTTTATGCGCTGCGTATCTCTTTTGGCCTTGTTGTAAGCTTTATCTCCCTGATTTTTTACGCTTTTTAAGGCTGATTTTCCAGTAATAATTACAAGACAGATAATCATCAATATGATATCTACCACATATGTACCAGCAACGCCAATGGCGGGTACAAGAATATTTACAAGGATATCCCCCAGTTTCCCGCCTTTGTCATTGATCAATTGTAAAAAAGTGCACACCAGAACCAAAAAAAAGAGACTGGTAAAAGTTTTCATATAAGCATTGAGATTCCCACGATTTGATATGAGAAACGTAACTGTTCCAAATAAAACGAATGGAATTATATATGCGACCCATCCGAAAATGCTTTCCAGAAAGTCAGCAATTGCTTCTCCTACAAATCCCCCAATTCCAAAATTACTGAGTAATAGTAAGATGCTGACTGCAAGTGTCACCCAGATAATAATCTCGTCTCTGACAAAACTCTGTTCAGAATTCTTCTTATTTGTCTGTTTTTTACTCCCTCGTTTCTTAGATTTAGCAGCCATATTATATCCCCCTTATTCTGGCAATACTATTTATAGTATAGCATTTTTAAAAAGGGCTGTCATTACATATTTTCACACTTTTTCTGCCTCCATTGGTCTATCATTTCGTGCAATTTTCTCAATGCATCGCTCATACCACCTACTTCATCAATTAACCCTTCTCGTACTGCATCCTTTCCTTCTAGAAGAGTTCCTACGTCTTTGACTAACTCTGTAGGATTTAACATCAATTCTTCAATTCTTTTTTGAGAAATATTTGAATGTTCAGACAGAAATTTCGTAATTCTGTCTTGTGTACGAATCATATTCCGAAGACTTTGTGTTACTCCAATGAACATTCCGTTCGAGCGCACCGGATGAATGATCATAGTTCCGCTCGGTACGATAAAAGAATACTTTGCAGATACTGCCAATGGACCTCCGATAGAATGGCTTCCACCAAGTACAAGAGATACTGTCGGCTTACTGAGGGAAGCAATCATCTCGGCGATCGAAAGCCCGGCTTCGACATCTCCTCCTAATGTATTTAAAAGAATAAGCACACCTTCAATCTCATCACTATCTTCGATTTCAGCTAAAAGAGGTAATATGTGCTCATATTTTGTCGCTTTGGCATTACCCGATACTGCTTCATGCCCCTCGATCTCACCAATGATAGTCAACAGTTTAATCTTATATTGATTGTGATTCTCGTTAAGATCTACACTTCCCCATTCTCTGATCTGTTCGTTCTTTTGTTCCTCACGTGTTGCATTTGCCATAAAAAACACCTCCATACATTTTCTATTAGTATGGAGGTGTTTGAATGATTTTATACCTGTTCTAACGCCTGAGAAAGATCAGCGATTATATCATCGATGTGTTCAATTCCTACACTAAATCGAATCAGATCTGGCTGTACTCCAGCTTCTATTAATTCCTGATCATTCATCTGACGATGTGTATGGCTGGCCGGATGAAGCACACAGCTTCTTGCATCTGCCACATGTGTAACGATTGCAATCATCTTTAGACTATCCATCATACGAACAGCTGCTTCTCTTCCACCTTTCAGCCCAAATGTAATAACGCCACAGGTTCCGTTTGGCATATATTTCTGTGCAAGGTCATAATACTTATCTCCTGGTAGAGACGGGCAATTTACCCACGCTACTTTCTCATGCCCCTGAAGATATTTTGCTGCCTGAAGTGCATTTGAACAATGTCTTTCCATACGAAGTGGCAAAGTCTCAAGGCCAAGATTCAGAAGGAATGCATTCTGAGGTGCCTGAATAGACCCCAGATCTCTCATCAGCTGAGAAGTTGCTTTTGTAATGTAAGCTAATTTTCCAAACTTCTGTGTATAGACAATTCCATGATAAGTCTCATCAGGAGTTGTAAGTCCCGGGAATTTATCTGCATATGCTTCCCAGTCAAAATTTCCGCTGTCCACAATCGCACCCCCAACACAAGATGCATGTCCATCCATATATTTTGTCGTAGAATGGGTTACAATATCTGCACCCCACTCAAAAGGACGACAATTCACAGGTGTTGCAAAAGTATTATCAACAATAAACGGTACGCCATGTGCATGTGCTGCTTTTGCAAATTTTTCAAAATCCAATACTACTAAAGCCGGGTTGGCAATACTTTCTCCAAATACAGCCTTCGTATTTTCCTGAAATGCTGCATTCAGCTCTTCTTCAGAACAATCCGGATCAACGAATGTTGCATCCACACCCATCTTCTTAATAGTATGTGCATAAAGATTATATGTACCACCATATACCGCAGAAGCACATACGATATGATCACCAGCCTCCACAATATTCATAATTGCATAAAAGCTTGCAGCCTGACCGGAAGATGTCAGCATTGCTGCAACACCTCCTTCCAGATCACAGATCTTTGCAGCTACAGCATCGTTCGTAGGATTCTGAAGACGGGTATAAAAATATCCGGCTTCTTCCAGATCGAACAATCTTCCCATCTGCTCACTGGAATTGTATTTAAATGTTGTACTCTGATAAATTGGCAGGACTCTTGGCTCCCCATTGCCAGGCTGATAACCAGACTGTATACATTTTGTTTCCAACTTATAATCGCTCATATACTTCCTCCTATGACTCTAAATATTTTTCCTGTAAATGGTGTACCATATCCATATACAGTTTTTTACACTCTACATTTTTACCATTCTCTGCATATCGAATACAAGGAATCAAATATTCCTGATAAATCCCATCATAAATCTGGGCGGAATCTTCTCTGCGATTTAATGCCATCACAATGGAAGGCGCAAGAGCATAATATTCTGCCACAAGCCTCTGCCCTTCCTCTGACATCATGAGATATTGATCCCTATATTCTCTCAAAACGGTTAATTCATGACAATTATCCGGTTTATTCTGACTCTCACAGACAGCTGTCGTAATATAACAAAATCCCTTTTTGAATCCACCTTCAATTCCTTCAAAAGTTTCTTTTTTTACTTCCATTCCAGTTACTTTCGTCTCGTTCCAGATGGAAACCAGCTGATCTGCGATTGCTTCATTCACAGGATGATGATCATATAAAAGCATAGGAATAATATAGACAACAATAGTCATGTTATAATCAATCGCTGATATTTCTTTCTGACGCTTGGATAATGATGCAAGCTTTCCTCTGGCATAATCTGGAATTACAGTGGCCAATTCTTTTATTATTCTATCCTTTTTCGATTCTTCTGCTGCATCAACAAAAGACGACAATGACAAAAACAGTTCTCGATTTTCTTCATATTTTTCCTTAAATACGGAATGATAGCTTGTTTTCTTAAAAAACTGTATGTTTTTTATCATATCATCAAAAAGATCTTCCAGAGATTTTTTTATATCATTCATTAATTTTATTCCTCCGCATGTAAGATACCGGAATTATTCGTCCCAATTATGGTAGACGTCCTGAACATCATCATCATCGTCAAGCATATCCAGAGTCTTCGTAATGTTTTTAATATCCTCTTCAGATGTAAGCTCAACATATGTCTGAGGAATCATGGTCACATCTGCGGCAACCATTGGAATACCAGCTTCTTCAAGTGCCTGACGTACTGCACTGAAGTCCTCTGGGGCTGTCAAAATCTCAAAGCTGTCTTCTTCCTCGGAGAAATCCTCTGCCCCTGCATCCAATGCTGCCATCATCAGTTCGTCCGCATCTCCTTCATATTCTTCTTTTGCAACAACGATTTGCCCCTTTTTGTCAAACATAAAGGAAACACATCCCGGGGTACCTACATTCCCCTTTCCTTTTGTAAAAGCATTTTTTACATTGGTAGCAGTACGGTTTCTGTTATCAGTAAGCGCTTCTACGATAATTGCAGTACCGTTAGGGCCATATCCTTCATATGTAATATGCTCATAATTAGCAGCATTAGCATCACTATCTGCACGTTTAATATTTCTATCAATTGTATCATTAGGCATATTGTTAGCTTTTGCCTTAGCAATAACATCTCTCAGGCGGCTATTATTAGCCGGGTCTGCACTACCGCCTTCTTTCACTGCAACTGCAAGTTCTTTTCCTATCTTCGTAAATATCTTTCCTTTTGCTGCATCATTTTTTTCTTTCTTATGCTTAATATTGGCAAATTTTGAATGTCCTGACATTTCACATACCTCACTTTATATCTTATCATTATATTTTTACACACTTTATCTATTTTAGCACTTTTATGATAGTTTTTCAATCTTAACTCTTTGGATTGTATTATTATCTACGAGAAGAATTGTAAATCGATAACCTTCATAATCAATCACACATTGTTCGTCATCTGCTGGAATTCTTTCAAGCTGATCGATCAGAAATCCGTTTAAGGTCTCATAATCTTCTTTTTCAAACACAATCGGGAGCATATCTTCCAGATCTTCTAACTCTGTCAAACCATTTGCCATATAACTTCCGTCTGACTGTTTTGTGATCATTTCTTCCTCTTCATCATGTTCATCCAGAATATTTCCCACAATTTCTTCAAGAATATCTTCCATGGTAACAAGTCCAGAGGTTTGTCCATACTCATCCAGAACAATAACTACGTGATTCTTTTCTGCCTGCATTTCCTTAAATAATGTGTCAATGCTTTTTGTCTCCGGAATAAATGTAACTGGTCTTATGTATTCTTTCAGCTCCTTTATAGGCGTCCCTCTCAATTCCTTTCTAAGATAACATGTCATTGCTTCTCTCAAATGAATGATTCCGATAATCTCATCAATGTCTTCCCGAAAAATTGGAAACCTAGAATAATTTTCATCCAGCATAAATTTCAGTGCCTCTTCTAAACATTCGTCGCCATCAATTGCAACAATATTTTTTCGATGGGTCATGATATCTTTTGCATCTTTATCCATATAGCGGAAAATATTACGAATCAGACCTGCGGCCTCACGCTGCATTCCTTCGTCCATTTCATCTTCCAACTGGAATATCTGTCTCATTCTTTGGAATAAACTACCTTGTTCCATATCTCTTTGTTTCATACTCCTTTGCTATGTATGAAGCTCAAAACTCACCTTTAAAGCCTCATCTACTTTGTTCATTATCTCTTTATCTAAATGGCATACCATATCCTTAAGGCGCTGCTTATCAATTGTTCTGATTTGTTCTAACAAAATGACGGAATTCTTTACAATTTGATATTTACTCGCATCAATCTCCACGTGGGTTGGTAATTTTGCCTTATTCATTCGTGAAGTTATGGCCGCACAGATGACAGTCGGGCTATGTCGGTTCCCCACATCATTCTGTATAATCAGAACCGGACGAATCCCCCCTTGTTCAGAGCCTACGACCGGGCTTAAATCTGCATAAAATATATCTCCACGTCTTACCTGCACTCTATTCACACTCCGATTTTCTTAAGATAAAATTAGTATTTCCATCTTTTTCGGATGTATTCTATAGAGTTTTATTTCCTTCATTCTGCAAAATAATCTACTTGTTCTACAACTTCACCGTGACGAATGTATTCTCTCGGGATACGTTTGCTCAGAGCACATACAAATTCATAGTTAAACCTGCCAGACAGGTCACTTAATACTTCTACCGGAAGTTTTTCTGATCCATCTTCACCGATCAGTGTTACCTTATCCCCGAATTGAACATTTGAAATCTCTGTCACATCAACCATAAACTGATCCATGCAGACACGCCCCAGAATTGGTGCTTTTTTCCCTTTGATGAGAACATACCCCTTGTTAGATAAGCTTCTGGGATATCCGTCCCCATATCCTACCGGGATAGTTGCAACTCTGGTACGCTTATCCGTAACAAAAGTTCCACCATAGCTGATTGGCGTCCCAGTCTTGACCCATTTGACATGTGCTACATGGCTGATCAATTCCATCGCAGGCTTCAAAGGAACATTTTCTTTAACAACTTCTTCAGACGGATACATTCCATAAGTTGCGATTCCGGCTCTTACCAGATCCATGTTCGTTTCTTCCAGATCAATGATCCCCGCACTATTGGAACAATGATAATAAGTAAATGTAACTGCCTCTTTTGTCAGAGCATCCTTCATCCAACAATACTCTTTCATCTGTTTTCTGGTAAATGACTTATCCGTCTCATCTGCTTTTGCAAAATGTGTAAACATTCCTTCCATAACGAGATTCGGCATCCTGCTAATGTTCGTAATATGCTCTACACTTTCTTGACAGGTTGGAAAACCTAGCCGTGACATTCCTGTGTCCAACTTGATATGAATATAGGCATTCTTTCCCATGCTGACTGCGAGATCTGATACTTCTCTTGCCATCTCCTCTGTATACACAGTCATACGGATTTCATGCTCAATCATTGATCTCCTCTGATCCTGGAAGATACATCCCAGTACGAGAATGGGTTTTGTGATACCTCTGTGGCGAAGGATAACTGCTTCCTCAAGCGTTGCGACTGCATAACCCCAGATGTATTCTTTCGTACTAAGAAGCCTTGCTATCTGAACAGCTCCATGCCCATATCCATCCGTTTTAATAACTGCCAGCATCTTAACACCATCTTGTATATTTGCCTTCATCATCTCAATATTATATTCTATTGCATCAAGATCAATCCTTACACAGACTCTCGTATAATTCTTCACTTTTTACCTCCTCCTGCTCTTTAAATGCATTGGATAGATACTCCGTCAAATCTCTTGCCAAAACACTATAACTTCCTTTATCGATACGGGCATAATCACCTGCTCTTCCATGTAGGTATGCTCCCAAAACAGCGGCTTTCCTACAACTGAGTCCTTGCGCCAAAAGCGCAGCTATTATTCCCGCCAGTACATCTCCAGAACCAGCTTTTGCCATTGCCGAATTACCCGACATATTTACATAGTTTCCTTCAGAAACTGATGCAACAATAGTTCTGGCATCTTTCAGTACACAAGTCCATTGACTTTTTTGAACAAATGAATCCAGTATATCCATCCTATGTTGTTTTAATTCCTCTACACTTATATGTAACAGCCGTGACATCTCTTTCATATGTGGTGTTATCACAAAATCTGTATGATGAATCTTTTGAAGATAAGCGTTATGCTCCGCAATCAGGTTCAAACCATCTGCATCAATCAGACAAGGTACTTTCACATGCTCAAGAGTTGCCTTCAATATTCTCCTGGAACGCTCACTGATTCCTATTCCAGATCCAATACAAACTGCATCTGCCCATGTTAAAAGATTTAACAACTCAGTCTTATCAAAAATGTCATAAGTTGTAATAATTGCTTCCGGAAGGAGCTGCTGTAAAATAATCCTATTTTCTTCCGGTGTATAGATCTGTACCAGTCCTGCTCCAGACATATATGCCGCTTTTGCATTCAGATAAGCCGCTCCAGACATACCTTTACTTCCTGCAATTACAAGTAACTTCCCATATGTCCCTTTATTCGAATTTTCTTTTCTGGCTGGCAGAAATTTACAATATTCCTTCTTCTCATAAGTATATGCCGTTTTTTCGGTAGCAATTATTTTTTCCGTATGGATTCCGATATCAGCTACAATCACTTTACCAGAATATTCCTTTCCGGGATAGATTGCAAGTCCCAGCTTTTCCATTTGAAAAGTCACCGTAATATCTGCACGGAAAGCAATTCCAAGGACACTTCCATGATTCGCAGATATTCCAGATGGCATATCTACAGCAAATTTTACAGCCTTTGCTTCATTCATCTTCTGAATAATCTGAAAATATTTTCCTATAATCTCACGGCTAAGTCCAACACCGAACATCGCATCTATTATGATACTATATTCATCTTCTTTGTACTCTTTGAATATCTCAACACCTGTTTCCCTTAATTTACTCATCTGCTGTTTTGTTTCATCCGTACGATGAGATTCATTTCCTACAAAACAAACTGTCACAGGATACCCTTTTTCCTTTAAAAGTCTCGCTATCGCAAATCCATCACCACCATTATTCCCTGAACCACATACGATACACGCTTTGGACAGATCAAGCTTTTCCGCCTCCATAGTCTCTACACATCTCTTTGCAGCACGCTCCATTAACTCCATAGACGGAATTCCCAGTTCCTGTATTGTATATTGATCCGCCTTTTTCATTTGATTTCCATTAAGCAGATATCGCATAATCTCACCTTCCAAGTTCATTTTATAATATAAAAGGACGTGTAAAAACCAGCCCGTCTGCGCATGCCAGTCATTACACGTCTTTGCTTATTATTTCTTATGTTCTTCGTTATATCGGCTAATATTGTATGATAACTGCATTAAGCTTTCAGACAAGTGTACATTTTCAACAATTATATGATCCGGCAGATTCAAATCTGTATGGGCAAAATTCCAAATTGCACGAACACCATTGTCTACCAGCATATTAGCCACTTCAATTGCCTTATCCTTTGGAATAGTCAAAACTGCAATCTCAACATCATTTTGTTGGACAAATGTCTTTAACTCATCCATCATACGAATCGGCACGCCTCTGATTGAAACACCCACCAATCTTGGGTTGACATCAAAAATTCCTTTTAATACAAATCCTCTCTTCTCAAAAGCTGCATAATTAGCAAGAGCCTGCCCTAAATTACCAGCTCCTATAATAATCATATTATGAGCCTCTTCCAAGCCAAGAATCTTACCAATCTCTGTATACAAATATTTAACGTTATAACCATAGCCCTGCTGACCGAACCCACCAAAATTGTTAAGATCCTGACGAATCTGAGATGCAGTCACTTTCATACGCTTACTCAAATCGTTAGACGAGATACGCTCCACTCCATTTTCAAGTAGCTCTCCTAAGTATCGATAGTATCGTGGCAATCTACGGATGACCGCCTGGGAAATCTCTCTCTCTTCCAATAGTCTCACCTTCCATTTCATTCTAAGAAATATTATATAGAATTGTGTGAACAAAGTCAAACTTTTAGTTGTATTTTGTCCTATTTTCGCTATAATGAAAACGAGTGAAAAAGGAGGATATGAAAATAATATGATATTAGCATGTCACGGAATCAGTAAATCTTTCGGCGAAAAAGTGATTATCGCTGACGGTTCTTTTCATATAGAAGATCACGAAAAAGCAGCTCTTGTTGGTCCCAATGGAGCGGGAAAATCAACGCTTTTTAAAATGATTGTAGGTGAGCTTCCTTCTGACCGCGGAGAAGTAATTTTAACCAAAGGCAAAACCTTGGGATATCTTGCACAGCATCAGGCTATGCAAAGTGGAAGCACTATCTATGAAGAAGTGAAACTTGCCAAATCTGATATCATCGAAATGGAAACACAGATCCGTTCCATCGAATTAGAATTAAAACATTTAGAAGGTGATGCATTGACATCACGCCTTGAAACATATAATCGTCTGACAGCTTCTTTTGAACGCCAGAATGGTTATGCATATGAAAGTGAGATTAACGGGGTATTAAAAGGTCTTGGTTTTACAGAAAATGATTTTTCTAAACCCGTAGATACCCTTTCTGGGGGTCAGAAAACCCGCGTCTCTCTTGGTAAATTATTGCTCACCAAGCCAGATATCTTGCTTTTGGACGAGCCTACTAACCACTTGGATCTAAACTCTATAGCTTGGTTAGAAACTTATCTTCTGAATTATCCAGGAGCCGTTCTGATCGTATCTCATGACCGTTACTTTTTGAACAAAGTAGTGACTAAGGTCTTAGAAATCGAATCTGGAAAATTGATGACCTATAATGGAAATTACAGTGATTATGCTGCCAAAAAGCAGCAGCTTCGTGATGCTCAGATAAAAGAATATTTAAATCAGCAGCAAGAAATAAAGCATCAGGAAGCCGTAATTGAAAAGCTTCGTTCTTTTAATCGTGAGAAATCTATCAAACGTGCAGAAAGCCGTGAAAAGATGTTGGAAAAGATCCGTCCTGTAGAGAAACCCTTGGAAGCAAATAATGAGATTCACTTAACATTAGAGCCTTCTTGTGTCAGCGGTAACGATGTTCTGTCTGTTGAACATCTAAGTAAATCATTTCCAAATCAAGTTCTGTTTCAAGATATAAGTTTTGACATTAAACGCGGGGAACATGTTGCAATCATCGGTGACAATGGAACGGGGAAAACAACACTTTTAAAAATCTTAAATCAGGTAATATCAGCAGATTCCGGTACATTTACATTGGGAACTAATGTAGCGATCGGATACTATGATCAGGAACACCATGTACTACATATGGAAAAAACCATTTTTGACGAAATTTCAGATGATTACCCGGATTTGACTAACACGAAGATCAGAAATATGCTGGCCGCTTTTTTATTTACTGGGGATGATGTGTTTAAACGGATCGGTGACCTAAGCGGTGGAGAACGTGGCAGAGTATCTTTAGCGAAGCTGATGCTTTCGAAAGCTAATTTTCTGATTCTTGACGAACCAACAAACCACTTGGATATTCCATCAAAAGAAATTCTGGAAAAAGCATTGAACAACTATACCGGAACTATCTTATATGTTTCACACGATCGTTATTTTATCAATCAGACAGCAACAAGGATCCTTGATCTGGTGAATCAGACTTTTGTAAATTATATAGGGAATTATGACTATTATCTTGAAAAAAAAGACGAGCTAACAACCATTTATGCTGGTGCCCCGTCTTCTGTTTATATTCCAGGAACTGCAAATTCTGCTATATCTTCTGGCAAAGACTCTGTTGCAGCAAATGTGTCAGATTCTAAGCTCGACTGGAAGGAACAAAAAGAAGCACAGGCTCGCGAGCGAAAACGAAAAAACGAACTGAAGAAAACCGAAGAACGCATCACTACTCTTGAAGAGCGGGATGCTAAGATTGACGAAATGATGTTGCAGGAAGATATTTTTACAAGTTCCATTAAATGTCAGGAATTAGCCAATGAAAAGGCAGCTATTGCGGAAGAACTTGAAGAGCTGTATATAAAATGGGAAGAGCTGGCTGAATAGCTACAGCTCTTCCTTTTTCAGTAATTTCCATGGACGTTCTTTTCCAAGCCATCCCATTTCTTTCCAATAATTATCATCCACCGGACTCATTCCTTTTTTATGAAAGCTTCTCATAATATAGAACAGAGCACGAGTCTTGATTCCTGGATTCACTCCATCTGGATCTTTGGAAATCTTTAATACAAGCTTACTCAAATCTCTGTCAATCCGCTCTTTCTTATCTGCACTGACACCATCCCAACCAAGCGATGCCACCGACATTCCGTAGGTATACACTCTAGCGGCACCCCAGAACTGGAGACTAATCTTCATATCCTTAAGCGTAGATCTCACGCCGCCTCCCGCGGCAGTTGCAATACACACTGCCTGTTTTCGAAACATAGAAGCTCCCGGTCTGTGAACCATAAAACGATATCCATAATGATCCAACATAGATTTCATCGCTCCCGTTACATGCATGACATGAACCGGTGAAGTCAGAATCAACAGGTCAGCTTTATCAATCAAGCCAGTCAACCGCTTCATGTACATTAGATAATCAAAACATTTTGTCTCATCTTCCATAATACATCTTCCACAGCCTCTGCAAAACTCAGGCATATCCTTCGGTAGAAATAGTTCAATTACCTGATCCTCCTTTGTAGCAATCTTATCAATCAACATTTTTCCCACATGATAAGTAGAACCCTTTCGCATAGTTCCATTAATCATCAATATATTCATCTTCTATACTTCCCCCATTCATATAATCTACATCTGATGTCTAACAATCGTATATTCATCGCCATAACTATAATATGGGCAATCGTAATATGTATTGGTCACAAATCGATACAATTCATCCTCATCTAATGCCATCTGACAAGTGAAACATTCATAGTCCTCATCATATTCATAATGAGCACATGATTCACAATTACTCTTCACGATACACAACTCCTTCCTGGGAACAAGTATAACATATTTTTCATTTGGGTACACCCTAAATGTAAAAAGGGGACGTAGTAAAAGTTAATTTTACTACGTCCCCTTTTTACTATTAATTACTACAATTTCTCAGCAATTGCTTTTATAAACTCTTCACTATTCAACACAGTTGGATTCTCTAAAGTTGTAATTAAAGCAAGATCTTTGGTCATTTTTCCTTCTTCAATTGTGTCGATCGTTGCTTTTTCAAGCTTATCTGCAAAATCCATCAATTCCTGATTGCTGTCTAATTCACCACGTTTTCTCAACGCTCCGGTCCATGCAAATATAGTGGCAACTGAATTGGTTGATGTTTCTTCTCCTTTTAAGTGTTTATAATAATGACGCTGTACTGTTCCATGTGCAGCTTCATATTCATAATAACCTTCTGGAGATACCAGTACAGAGGTCATCATAGCCAATGAACCGAATGCGGAAGAAACCATATCACTCATTACATCTCCGTCATAGTTCTTACATGCCCAGATATATCCGCCTTCTGATTTCATAACGCGGGCAACTGCATCATCAATCAACGTATAGAAATATACGATACCAGCTTTTTCAAATTTTTCTGCATATTCTGCATCATAGATTTCCTGGAAAATATCTTTGAATGTATGATCATATTTTTTAGAAATCGTATCTTTCGTCGCAAACCACAGATCCTGCTTGGTATCCAGAGCATAATTGAAGCAGCTTCTTGCAAAACTTTCAATGGATCCGCACAGATTGTGCATTCCCTGTGCAACACCTGGTCCTGCATAATTATGTACCAGTTCTCTCGTTTCTGTTCCATCTTCGGCAGTATAAACCAGTTCTACTTTTCCAGGTCCCGGAATCTTCATCTCCGTATTCTTATAAACGTCACCATAAGCATGTCTCGCTATTGTAATTGGTTTCTTCCAATTCTTCACACAAGGTTCTATTCCCTTTACCACAATTGGAGCGCGAAATACTGTTCCGTCAAGAATAGCACGGATTGTTCCATTCGGACTCTTCCACATTTCTTTTAGATTATATTCTGTCATACGTGCGGCATTTGGTGTGATTGTTGCACATTTCACTGCTACTTTATATTTTTTAGTAGCATTTGCAGAATCGATGGTTACCTGGTCATTGGTCTCATTTCTGTGTTCCAGTCCAAGATCATAATACTCCGTGTTCAGTTCAATAAATGGTTCCAGAAGATTCTCTTTGATCATCTTCCACAAGATTCTTGTCATCTCATCTCCATCCATCTCTACAATTGGTGTTGTCATCTTAATCTTTGCCATCTTGCTTCTCTCCTTTTTGATTTACTTCTCCATATGGAGGTTCTCCATAACATTCATGATATGCTGATTCGCAAGCATTTCAGCCTGATCAGCGTCTTTATTCTTAATTGCCTCAAGAATACCTTTATGTTCCTCGATTGATTTCTGTGCTCTGTCCTTGGCACCTACCGACAAAGTACGTGCCATCTTCACATATTTGTGAAAATCAGATAATACATGTTCTAGTATACGACTGTTGGATGCCTCATACAAGACTTTATGAAATTTACCATCCAATTCAGATACCTGTGCCGCTTTTCCTTCACTCTTTTTTTGCAAATGAAACTCTGACAATAGAATAATCTCCTCTAATTCTTCTATCTGTTCATCGGAAATATTATCTGTCGCCCATCTTGCACATAAGCCTTCCAAAAGAGATCTTATTTTATAAATATCATGTACATCTTTTTGAGTAATACCTTTTACATAAGCTCCCTTATTAGGAATGATCGTCACCAGCCCCTCTAGCTCCAACTGTCTAAGCGCCTCCCTAACTGGCGTTCTGCTGACTCCCATTTCTTCTCCAATGGAAATCTCTCTTAATTCATCATCATCTTTATATACTCCAGAGAGAATATCTTCACGGAGTTTTTGAAATACCTTTCCTCTAAGAGAATGGTCTTGATATTCTTCCATGTTCTGCTCCTTCTTCGATTCTATTTCTCCTGGACAAGGCTGACTCCAAGCTGTTTACATGCATCATCAATAACAACAAGCAATTCATTATCTGTCAGTACCGTAACACGGCCTTCCTCATACTCTTTATCTACCCATGCCTTCACCATTATTACTAATTCTGAATTTTTATCTACTTGTTTTTCTTCAGGCAGATGAAAGTACGTATTGATCCAATGCGCAATCCCAGCAAGACCAGATGTATTGGATACTGCAACCAACGGTGGTCGTTTGAGGAATTTATCTGTATCAAATATATTATAAATCTCTTCATTTTTTAATAGTCCATCTGCATGAATACCCGCTCTGGTAACATTAAAATTCTTTCCTACAAATGGTGTCCTTGACGGAAGCTGATATCCTATCTCTTTCTCGTAATACTCTGCAAGATCTGTAATTACCGTTGTATCCATACCATCCAATGTTCCTCTTAACTGTGCATATTCAAATACCATAGCTTCCAAAGGTGTATTGCCAGTACGTTCTCCAATGCCAAAAAGTGAACAGTTTACACCGCTTGCACCATATAACCATGCAGTTGTAGAGTTACTGACTGCTTTATAAAAATCATTGTGACCATGGAACTCAATTAATTCGCTTGGCACACCCGCATGAACACGAAGTCCATAGATAATTCCAGGAATAGATCTTGGAATCACAGCTCCTGGATAGTTTACTCCATATCCCATCGTATCACAGACACGAATCTTCACTGGAATCTTATATTCATCCATTAATTTCATAAGTTCCAGACAAAATGGAATAACGAAACCATAGATATCAGAACGCGTAATATCTTCCAGATGGCATCTCGGGCTCACTCCAGTTTCCAGACATTCACGGATCACTGATAAGTAATGATTCATACACTCTCTTCTTGTCATCTTTAATTTATAAAAGATATGATAATCAGAACAGCTTACTAGAATTCCAGTTTCTTTCATTCCAATCTCTTTTACCAGTTCAAAATCCTTTTTACTTGCGCGGATCCAACTAGTCACTTCCGGAAACTTATATCCTTTTTCCATACACCTATATACTGCATCCCGATCCTTCTTGCTATACAAAAAGAATTCACTCTGGCGAATCTTTCCCTTCGGTCCACCTAGTTTATGAAAATAGTCATAGAGTGTCACAATCTGTTCTGTGCTATATGGCGCGCGAGACTGCTGACCATCACGAAATGTAGTGTCTGTAATCCAGATTTCATCCGGCATACTATGGGGTACAATACGATCGTTAAATGCAATCTTCGGAATCTCATCATAATGAAATAGATTCCGGAATACATTCGGTGTATCAACATCGACCAGAGGATACATATGCTCCTCCAATTGAAGCAAATTCGAATGCTTGTCCAAATAAACTTTTCTATTTTCCATAATACACACTCCTTAAAATGACATTACCAAAACAAAACATTATTTTATATCTTAATGTGTATAATTGTATACAATTATACATTTTGTGTCAAGGGGAATTTTTCTCTCTTTATACAAAAAGAGACAGAAAATTCTAACAAATTTTCTGTCTCTTTAATGTTGTGAATTCTCATCTCATTTTAGTATAGCTTTGCTCCAATCTCTCTTGGACGGAATCCTTCATCTTCAAGTGCCATCAGTATATCATGTTTATGTTCTGTTCCGAACGCCTCCATAGTGATACGAAGTTCTACTGCCGCATTTCGGTTGGTACTTACGAACTGATTATGTTCCAACTTGATAACATTTCCCTGTGCATTGGCGATGGTTGCCGCAACTCGTACCAATTCACCTGGTTTATCCGGAAGAAGTACGGATACAGAGAAGATTCTGTCTCGTTGTATCAAACCATGCTGTACAATAGAAGACATGGTGATTACATCCATATTTCCACCACTTAAGATTGCAACTGCCTTTTTACCTTTCAAATCAAGCTGACGCAGAGCTGCAACTGTCAGCAGACCCGAATTCTCTACTATCATCTTATGGTTCTCTACCATATCCAAAAATACGGCAATCAATTCATCATCAGCAACCGTCAGGACACTGTCGATATTCTCTTTTGCATACGGAAAAATCTTTTCTCCAACACGCTTTACAGCGGTACCGTCTGCAATTGTATTAGCACTATCTAGGGTAACAGGCTCTCCTGCTTCCAGAGCCGCTTTCATGCTTGCTGCGGCAGCAGGTTCTACACCAATTACCTTAATCTTAGGATTCAGCATTTTCGCAAGCGTTGATACACCTGTCACCAGACCGCCGCCGCCAACCGGCACCAGAATATAATCAACTGTAGGTAATTCCTGAACAATCTCCATCGCAATCGTACCCTGACCTGTTGCGATTGCCAGATCGTCAAATGGATGTACAAACGTATAGCCATTTTCTTCTGCAAGTTTCAATGCATATTCGCAAGCATCATCATAGACATCCCCATGTAAGATCACTTCTGCTCCATAGCTTTTCGTTCGATTTACTTTGATAAGCGGAGTGACCGTTGGCATTACAATCGTTGCTTTGCAGCCAAACTTCTGAGCAGCGTACGCAACTCCCTGAGCATGATTTCCTGCAGACGCAGTAATCAATCCTTTTTCACGCGCTTCTTCTGTCATCGTGCTAATCTTATAATATGCCCCCCTTACTTTATATGCACCTGTATACTGCATATTTTCCGGTTTCAAATAAATCTTTCCGCCAGTCTGCTGACTAAGGTATTCACTATATACCAATTTTGTCGGATTTGTAACCTTTTTTACAAGTTCACTGGCTTCTTCAAATTTTTCTAATGTAAGCATTGAATATTTCTCCTCTCTTATTCTGCTGTAAATAAAGCGTTTACAAAAGTATCTGCGTCAAATTTCTGAAGATCATCTATAGTCTCCCCTACGCCAATATATTTGACTGGAATCCCAAGTTCAGCCTGTATTGCCACAGCAATCCCCCCTTTGGCAGTTCCGTCCATTTTTGTCAAAATGATTCCTGTGATGTCTGCTACTTCATTAAATTCTTTTGCCTGCTGCAATGCATTCTGACCTGTTGTAGCATCTAGAACGACCAATGTTTCCCGAAATGCTTCTGGATACTCACGATCAATAATTCGATTCATTTTCTTTAATTCTTCCATCAAGTTCTTCTTATTGTGGAGTCTTCCGGCAGTGTCACATAACAGCACATCCGCATGTCTGGCCTTAGCAGCCGCAACCGCATCATATACAACCGACGCAGGATCAGAACCTTCCTGTCCACCGATCAGATCTGCCTGTGCCCGGTTTGCCCATTCTTTTAACTGCTCCCCCGCTGCAGCTCGAAACGTATCCGCAGCAGCCAATATAACTTTCTTATTTTGTGCCCGGAGTTTACCGGCTAATTTTCCAATTGTTGTAGTCTTTCCGACACCATTGACTCCGATTACCATAACAACCGACGTCTTTTTCTCGAACTCATAAGCAGTTTCACCTACATCCATCTGTTCTTTGATACTGTCAATCAATATCTGTCTGCATTGTGAAGGTTCTTTGATATGCTGCTCTTTTACTTTGGTTTTCAAATCATCCAGAATATCATAAGTAGCCTGAACACCAAGATCTCCCATGATTAGAACTTCTTCCAGCTCTTCATAGAACTCATCATCTATATGAGAAAATCCATTAAAAATACTGTCCATCCCAGATACAATATTATCCCTCGTCTTACTGAGACCTGAGACCAGACGTTTAAAAAAACCTATATTTTCCTTATTCTCTTCTGTCATATCGTCCTCCTATTGCTCCAACTCATCTTCTAACAAACTTACAGATACAAGTGTAGATACACCTTTTTCCTGCATAGTAATACCATACAGTCTGTCGGCAGCAGTCATTGTTCCCCTTCGGTGTGTAATTACAATGAACTGTGTATGTTTCGTTAATTTATGCAAATATTGCGCAAACCTCACAACATTGTTATCATCCAATGCCGCCTCAATCTCATCCAGCAGACAGAACGGGGATGGTTTTAAATTTTGAATAGCAAATAATAGCGCAATAGCCGTCAAAGCTTTCTCGCCGCCGGATAATTGCATCATATTCTGCAATTTCTTTCCTGGCGGCTGAGCAATGATTCGAATACCCGCTTCCAGAATATCTTCATCTTCCATCAGCTCCAATGTACCTTTTCCACCGCCAAACAACTCTTTAAATACTGTATCAAATTCCTTGGCTATCAAGGCAAACTGCTCCTGAAACTGTTTACGCATCGCAGTATCAAGTTCTTCAATGATCTGTTCCAGCGTTGCTTCTGCCTCCACCAGATCATCATACTGTCCTTTTAAGAATTCATATCGTTCGGATACACTCTTATATTCTTCTATCGCGTTAACATTCACATTTCCAAGTGCACGGATCTCACTTTTTAATTCCTGTATCCTCTTTTTCATCTTTGCAAGATCCGTCAGATTTTTGTCTCTTAACTCTCTTGCATGGTTAAACGTAATCTCATATTCTTCCCACATATAATTCATCTGTTTGTCAGAGGATGCCTCATAATTCTCTCTCTGACTCTCCAGACGGAATATTTCTTTATCAAGACTTGACATATGCTTGGACAGATCTTCACGTTTTTGCAGGAATACTTTGTGTTTTTGGTTTAATTCTTCACGTTCTTTTTTGAATTTTTCTATTTCATTCTGAATCTCTTTAAATAAATCTTTTGAATTCTCTATAGTCTGTCGCAGTTCTGTGATCTGCTCCTCTTTTTCTTCGATTTCCTTTGAAGTACCACCTTTACTCTTCTCCAATTCTTTTAATTCATTCTGAAATTTACCGATTTCTTCTTGAATACGATTTACATTCTCTATCACGAATGTAAATTTTTGTTCCAGACTGGCATATGCAAGATGTATCTCTTCTGTTCTTTTTAACTTCAAAGTCTCTTCTTCATGTTCTTTATCAAGAACTTTCTGTTCTTTTTCAATTCGTTCTGTCAGATCCTTTTCAAGCGTTTCTGATGTATCTAACTCAACATTGATGGATTCCTGATTATCAATAATGTCTGTAATCTGTTCATCCAGCCTTTCTGACTCTATTCTAGTCTGCTCAGAAATCTCATTTGCATTTTTCATTCTAGATGCTGCCTGATCGGCATTCATTTTTGCCGTGTTCTGAATGACGTATGCTTTCTGGAGTTTGTTACTGATCTCATCCAGTTTCTCATAATAACCAGCACGCTCTTTTCGCAAGGCTTCGGAAGACGCTTCCATCTCATCCATCTCTTGCTTCAGTTTTTTAACTGTTTTTTCAAACTCCTCTATTTCACGTCGTCTGCTCAACAGATTGCTGGAATTTTTAAAAGCTCCACCAGTCATGGAACCTCCAGGATTAATCAATTCTCCCTCTAACGTTACAATGCGTATAGATTGTTTGTACTTTTTTGCAATTGCAATTCCATGATCAATATGGTCAACAACAAGCGTCCTTCCAAGCAAATAATCTGCTAATGATTTATACTGGCTTTCCACCTTTACAAGTGTATTCGCAGTACCGATAACGCCTTGTTCATGTAAGGCTTCCGGCTTCCCGATTCCTGAATAGGCATGAATTGTAGTCAACGGAAGAAATGTTGCACGTCCAAACTTGTTCTTTTTCAAGAACTGAATCATCCGTTTGGCTGTTTCTTCATCTGTAGTTACAATATTCTGAATATTACCTCCAAGTGCTGTCTCAATGGCAATCTCATAATTTTTATCCACTTTGATCAGATCAGCAACAACGCCTAACAATCCTTTTTCTCTGTCCCTATTGTCCATTACTTTTCGAATACTATTACCATACCCATCATAACGCTCAGTAATATTTTTTAAAGATTCTAATCTGGATTGCTCTCTGTGAAATGCTGTCTGTCCGATACGAAATTGCTCCGTCTGCTTTGCCAGTCGTTTCTGAAGTTCTTCAATTTTCGTCTCATACTGACTGCTCTCTTCAGACAGTTCAATAATCTTAGAAGATACTTCTTTTAATTCATTCTGATAACCTTTTAGTTTTTTGCTCTGTTCCCGGATCTCCGTTTCAGATTCCTGAATCTGGCGATCCATTCCAGCCTTTCTGACATGAATCTGCTCAAGCATGGTATCGTATTTTTGAATCTTTGCCTTAGTAGATGCCCTGCTATTCAACAATTCCATGATATCATTTTTATTTTTATCTACAGAAGCAGTGATTTCTGCAATCTTGGATTGAACATCAATCAGCTCTTTTTTGGCCTGTTCTTCAAGATGCATCTGTTCATCCATCTGTTTCTGGATCGCTTCCTGTTCTGACTTTAATTCTTGAAGTTGACCCTCACGGACATTTATTTCTGAATCGATAGTTCTTGCACGCTGATCGTAATGTGCATCATTCATATGCATACTGCGAATCTGCTCTTTGAACAATTCTATCTGATTCTCAAGCTGCTGTTTCAACATATTAGTCTCATTGAGCTGACTTTTCGCTTTTTCAATCGATGCATCAATGCCATCAACTTGTTCTTCCACAGATTCATATTCTGTTTTCATGGCATCATATTGACTGCTTGCTTCTCCAAGTTCTTCTCTGGTCACGTCAAGCTTTTCATCAATTCCCTGAATCTGTTCCTGTAGTCTCTCAGTCTCAAGTAAGAACATGTTAATATCATACGTTTTCAACTGTTCTTTCTTTTTTAAGTATTCTTTTGCCGTCTCTGCCTGTCTCTCCAGAGGTCCGACCTGCTTCTCAAGCTCTGCTAAAATATCATTTACCCGCAAAAGATTCTGCCGTTCTTCTTCCAACTTTTTGACGGACATGTTTTTTCGGCGTTTGAATTTTACAATTCCAGCTGCTTCATCGAATAATTCTCTTCGTTCCTCTGGCTTACCGCTTAGGATTTTGTCAATCTGTCCCTGACCAATAATAGAATAACCTTCTTTTCCAATTCCGGTATCGTAGAATAACTCATTGACATCTTTTAAACGACAGGCGCTCCCATTGATTAAATATTCACTTTCTCCAGAACGATATAGTTTTCTGGCGACTGTTACTTCTTCATAATCAATCGGGAGCTGATGATCTGAATTATCCAGTGTAATTGCCACAGAAGCATAACTTAGAGGCTTCCGATTCTCCGTACCGGAGAAAATAACATCTTGCATACTTCCACCACGCAATTGTTTTACACGCTGTTCTCCAAGCACCCATCGCACGGCGTCCGCAACATTACTCTTGCCGCTTCCGTTCGGTCCTACAATGCCTGTAATCCCGTTATGGAAGTCAAATTTAATCTTGTGTGCAAATGATTTAAACCCTTGCACTTCTATGCTTTTTAAATACATTCTACACCTACTTTATATTCATCTTGTGCAGCTTCAAAATACTCTGGTAAGCTGCGTCTTGCTCTGCCGCTTTTTTTGTACGGCCCGTACCAAGGCCATAGACCTTTTCTCCAATAGAGACGGCCACATGAAACGATTTATCGTGATCAGGACCTTCTTCTCCAATCAGTCTATAGGAAATGACCTCTTTAAAATTGGCCTGTACAATTTCCTGCAGGATAGTCTTGCTATCATAAAAGAGCTTTTTATTCTCAAGATCTTTCAAGATAAATCGCTGAATAAACTCTTTTGCATTAGCAAAACCACCATCAATATAGATTGCTCCAATCAGTGCTTCCATTGCATCTGAGGTGATAGATTCTCTTTTACGTCCTCCAGTAGCTTCCTCTCCTTTGCCAAGCAGAAGGTAATCACCCAACTTCAAATCTCTGGCACAAAAAGCCAGAGCCGGCTCGCATACCATACTGGCTCTTGTCTTTGTAAGTTCACCTTCCGGCATCTTCCCATGTTCATAAAACAAAAATTCACTAGACACCAATTCCAATACAGCATCTCCTAAAAACTCCAGACGCTCATTACATTCATATTTTGGCAGATGCATTTCATTTGCATAAGAACTATGAATCATCGCTTTTTTTAATAAATGAAAATCTTTAAATTTATATCCGATTTTATTTTCTAATATTCTTAAATCCAGTCCCATAATATGCCTCACATAAGAAAAAGCCCTACTGGGCTTTTTCTTTTCTATATTCCCTAGTTATTTGTTGCATTTTTGATCTGTTCTACAGCATCTCCTACTGTAACGATCTTCTCAGCATCATCATTATCAATTTCAATATCAAATGTCTCTTCTATCCCCATAATAATCTGAAAAATATCAAGAGAATCTGCTCCCAAGTCATCTACAAATGTAGTATCCATCGTAATCTCGTCTGCATTAATATTCAATACATCAGCAATAATTTCCTTAATTTTTTCGAATTCCATTTTGTTTCTCCTTTTCTCCTACTTATTGTTCTCTCTATTCAGCGGATATCACATCCGTTTGAATACACTCTTTGATTTTTTCATTAATTTTCTGATTCTTAAAGGTTACACACTGAATCAATGTATTGCTCACTTCTTTTGCTTTTGCACTTCCGTGTGTTTTCACTACAAGACCATTCAATCCAAGAAGTGGCGCTCCACCGTACTCACTGGCATCAAATTCCTTCAACGTTGCTTTCAATGCCGGTTTTACAAGAAGTGCACCAATTTTACTGCGAAGGGTACTCATCATACCTTCCTTGATCTTTCCAACCAGTGTAGATGCAAGTCCTTCTGTCAATTTCAAAATTACATTCCCAGTAAATGCCTCACAGACAATCACATCTGCCTGTCCATGTGGAATTTCTCTGGCCTCAATGCTTCCTGTGAAATTGATTCCTTTTGTCTCTTTCAGCAATGGAAATGTCTCTTTTACCAATGCATTTCCCTTTTCTTCCTCTGCTCCAATATTTACAATCGCTACCTTAGGATTTTTTATTCCTACAATATGCTCCATATATATGGAACCCATCTTGGCAAACTGAACCAGATGCGATGGTCTGGCATCCACATTCGCTCCGCAGTCAATCAAAAGACTGACTCCCTTTTCTGTTGGAATTAATGGTGCAAGCGGTGGTCTCTCAACTCCTTTAAGCCTTCCTACAATCGTCTGACCGCCAACAAGAATGGCTCCAGAACTTCCTGCAGACACAAAAGCATCTGCCTCTCCTTTCTTCACCATCTTCATACCAACTACGATTGACGAATCCTTCTTCCGGCGAATCGCATTAACCGGCGGTTCTGCGGTCTCAATCACTTCTGTGGCATTCACTACCTCTATCTGCTCTTTCTTATAATTGTAAGATGCAAGCTCTGAAGTAATCTCCTCTTCGCGACCTACCAGAATCACTTTCAGGCCAGCTTCTTTTGAGACAGCTTCAACAGCACCTTTAATCATCTCTTTTGGTGCATTGTCACCGCCCATGGCGTCCAATACTACTTTTGTAATTTCTGACATAATCTTTCCTCCTAGCCTACTAGATTTTATTCTACTAAACATTGTTATAAAAAGCAATGATTTCTACATAAAAAATAAGACTTACCAACCACTAGTAAGTCTTACCTTTCAACATCATTCTAAATTAGTCCTGAGGAATAATTTCTTTTTTGTTGTATGAGCCACAAGCCTTGCACACTCTGTGAGGCATCATTAACTCGCCACACTTGCTGCATTTAACCAGGTTTGGAGCGCTCATTTTCCAATTAGCTCTTCTTTTATCTCTTCTTGCTTTAGAAGATTTGTTCTTTGGACAAATTGACATGGGTTACACCTCCTTAAAATTCTTAAACACATCGCGGATAACTGACATTCTAGGGTCAAGACTTGTATCTTCACAACTACAAGTTCCCTGATTCAGGTTTTGACCACATACGTTGCAAATTCCTTTACAGTCTTCGCTACACAGAATCTTCGTCGGCCACCCTATTAGTACCTCGTTGTAGATCAGTTTATCTACATCGAGAGCATATCCGTCAATATAATTTGATTCATCGAATTCATCTGAATCCATCTTCTCTTCTTCAGAAACTCCTGCTTCAACCTTTTTTGTAAAATCAAGATGAAATTCTGTCGGAACAGGCTCCAGGCAACGATCACAAGGTATCTCTATCACAAGTCCGCATGTCCCGTGAATCTCAATCTGTCTATCTTTTACATAATCAATCGTAATATAGACATCCTCTTTTGATAAAACCGGAAACGTACCGAGTTTTGATTGAAATACTTCTAATGTACATGGAACTGTTTCATCCAAGGATTTATGTGGTTCAGACAAAACATTGGATAGGTCAATTAACATATAGTCACCCCTATTCATACCTAGATTATTATATCACGTAAAAGGTTTTTGTCAACAAATATTTGTTGATTTTGCTTAAAACCTTTCAAATTTTTCGAACTGTTCCAGAAATTCGACGTTTTCTGATACATCAGTATGATGAAACCCTCCCACAAAACTGCAGGAGGGTATTCCTAAAACCATATCATATTCTTATATCTTGTTTATACTAATGCTACCGTCTCACGAGCAATCGCAAGCTCTTCATTGGTAGGAATTACAAGAACTTTTACCTTAGAATCTGGAGTTGAGATTGCAATCTCCTCACCACGTTTGCCATTCGCTTCTTCATCAAGTGTAATTCCAAGATATCCAAGATACTTGATAACATCTGCACGCATGGATCCAGAATTCTCTCCAATACCTGCAGTAAATGCAATGACATCTACACCATTCATTGCTGCAACATAACTTCCAACATATTTTGCAACACGATATGCAAATACTTCTAATGCAATTTTAGCAGGTTTATTTCCTTCACTTGCAGCAGCGTCCAGATCACGGAAATCGCTGGAAAGATTATTGGAAAGACCATATACACCAGACTTCTTATTCAGCATTGTCATAAGACCAGCAATGTCAAGATCTTCCTTCTTAGCAATGAATTCAAGGATTGCCGGATCAATATCACCGGAACGCGTACCCATTACCAGACCTTCCAAAGGAGTAAGCCCCATAGAAGTATCCACGGATTTTCCGTTTTCTACTGCACAGATGCTGGCTCCATTTCCAAGGTGACATACAATTGTCTTTACCTGATCATATGGTTTGCCAACTAATTCAGCTGCTCTCTTAGATACAAAACTGTGGCTTGTACCATGGAAACCATATCTTCTTACTTTGTATTTATCATAATACTCATATGGAAGTCCATACATGTATGCTTTCTCCGGCATTGTCTGATGGAATGCAGTATCAAATACAGCAACCATCGGAGTACCTGGCATTAATTCCTGACATGCATTGATTCCGATCAGGTTTGCCGGATTGTGAAGTGGTGCAAGATCATTACACTCTTCAATTGCTTTCTTTACTTCATCTGTAATCACAACCGAACTTGCAAATTTTTCCCCACCATGTACCACACGATGTCCAACTGCACCAATCTCATCCAGGCTCTTAACAACTCCTGTCTCTGGATCAGTTAAAGCATCAATTACAAACTGAATTGCTTCTGTATGTGTTGGCATTGCTTTGTCAGATTTCACCCTTTCTCCGCCTGCCGGCTGATAAGTAAGGCTTCCGTCGATTCCGATTCTCTCACAGAGCCCTTTTGCCAGAACTTCTTCAGATTCAGAATTGATCAATTGGAATTTTAAGGATGAACTACCACAGTTAATAACTAATACATTCATAAATACATACCTCTCTTTGATAATTTATAATATTTCACTAAATAATTAGTCTTCTGCCATACACTGTACAGCTGTGATTGCTACTACACCTTCGATATCTTTCGCACTGCATCCACGGGATAAGTCATTGACCGGTGCTGCGATACCTTGTGTAAGTGGTCCGTAAGCTTCTGCTTTTCCAAGTCTCTGTGCAAGCTTGTATCCAATGTTACCAGCATCAAGATCTGGGAATACTAATACATTAGCCTTACCTGCCACCGGGCTACCTGGTGCTTTAGAAGCTCCTACTTCTGGTACAATAGCCGCATCCAGCTGGAATTCTCCATCAAGAAGCAGTCCTTCTGGAGCATTTTCCTTTGCAATACGTGTTGCTTCTACTACTTTATCAACGTCAGGATGTTTTGCACTTCCCTTTGTAGAGTGCGAAAGCATTGCAACGATTGGTTCTTTTCCAGTCAGAAGCTTGAATGAATCTGCAGAAGAAAGTGCGATTGCAGCAAGTTTCTCAGGATCTGGATTCTGCTCAAGTCCAGAATCTGCAAATACGAATGTTCCGTCAGCACCCATATCGCAATCCGGTACTACGATTACGAAGAAAGCAGAAACTAATTTTGTTCCTGGCTTTGTCTTCAGAATCTGCAGACATGGTCTTAATGTATCTGCTGTAGAATGGCATGCTCCAGATACCATACCGTCAGCATCTTTCATCTTGACCATCATAACACCATAATACAGATAATTTGTTAACAGAAGTTCTCTTGCCTGTTCTTCTGTCATACCTTTTTTCTGTCTTAACTCAACAAGCTTTGCAATGTATGCATCTGTCTTCTCATAGGTTGCAGGATCTACAATTGTAGCTCCGCTGATATCAAAAGAGCCCTTATTCTTTGCGATCTCTTCTTCGCTTCCGATTAAGATCAGATTAGCAGTTCCTTCTTTTAATACAGCTTCTGCTGCTTCATAAGTTCTGATGTCTTCTGTCTCAGGAAGTACAATTGTTTTTTTACATGTTTTTGCTTTTGCTTTAATTTCATCTATAAATCCCATGATTGATAGACTCCTTTCCATATATTCTCAGTATTTTTATTATAATACAAAGAGACCTCGTGGACAAGGTCTCTTCTTAGAATCTTATGTCTATTTTTATATACAATTGTCATAAAAATTAGATTATTATAGTGAATCATAGCTGAAATACATGGCTTACGATTGCAAAATATACACTAATAGTACTGATATCTACCAATGTGGAAATCAATGGTGTTGCCATGATTGCAGGATCTAACCCAATCTTTTTTGCAAGCAGAGGCAAGGTACATCCCACTACTTTTGCAATTACGACTGTACATGCCATTGTTAATCCAATCGTAAATGCCATCAACGCATCTCCCTGTCCCATCAGCATAATTCGAATTCCATTGACAACCGAAAGAATCAGACTAATACAGACAGCAACACGGACTTCCTTCCATACTACTTTGAACAGATCACTAAACTCTATCTCTCCCACCGACAATCCACGGATTATCAGCGTGGAACTCTGGGATCCGCAGTTTCCTCCGGTTCCGGTCAACATCGGTATAAATCCCGCAAGCTGTGGCATAACAGCAAGTGCCGCCTCATAACTATTCATGATCATCTGAGTAACTGTTGCAGAAAGCATCAAGAACAGAAGCCATGGGATACGACTCTTTACATGTTCAAACACAGTCGTTCCAAAATAGGATTCCTCACTCGGATTGACACCGGCCATGATACTGATATCTTCTGTGGTCTCTTCCTGTAATACCAACATAGCATCGTCAACAGTTACGATACCGACCATGCACATCTCATGGTCTACAATGGGCAATGCAATCAAACCATATTTTGTGATTGTCCTTGCCACATCTTCCTGGTCATCTGTAGTATGTGCATAAAGCATATTCGTATCCATGATCTCTTCGATAGTCTTGGATTCACTGGTTGTAAGAAGTTCTTTGACATCGACTTGACCGATTAATTTTCTCTTTTCGGTCACATAACAAGTATAGATTGTCTCACGATTCAGACCTACTTGTCTGATTTTTAATATGGATTCCGCCACCGTCATCTCACGCCGTAATGCAATGTAATCTACATTCATTACACTTCCGGCACTGTCTTCAGGATATTGCAGTAATTGATTGATCTGCGCTCTGGTCTCCTCATCTGTCACCATCAAAAGTCTGTCCACCACGTTGGCAGGCATTTCTTCCAGAACGTCAACCGTATCATCGAGGTACATTTCTTCCATGACTTCTTCCAGCTCGGAATCCGTCAGTGCATTGATCAAGACTTCACGCATATCACTGTTCATATACGTAAAAGTCTCTGCTGCTTCTTCTTTTGCCAACAATCGGAATACCATCACTAACTGTTTCTGGTCAAATTCTTCCAATATATCTGCAAGGTCGACAGGATACATATTATTTTCAAGTTCTTCTTTTAATTCTTTGAACTGACGGTTCTCTAACATGTCAAGAATACGTTCTTCAGTCAGTTCTTCACGTTCTTCCAGATAGTCAAACTCTTTTTCTTCCTGTTCTGTATCTTCTGGCTTAACGTTCATCTCTTCGCTTTCCATATATACCCTCCCTCCCAATATTTGCGAACTTAATCTTTCTATAGTATAATCAATTTCAAAAAGATATACAAGGAGATTATGATGAAAATCGTCGGATTAATTACGGAATACAACCCATTTCATAATGGACATTTATACCATATAGAGAAAGCCCGGGAACTTACTGATGCAGATGCTGTCATTGTTGTTATGAGCGGAAATTATGTTCAGCGCGGTGCTCCTGCTATTATGCCAAAGCATTTGCGGGCAGAAGTCGCCCTGGAAGCAGGTGTCGATCTCCTTATGGAGCTTCCCGTATGTTACGCAGTCGGAAGTGCTGAATATTTTGCAGCTGGTGCTATCTCTCTGTTTGAACAGTTGGGATGCGTCGATGCGATCTGTTTTGGAAGTGAATGTGGGGATTATAATGTCCTGGAAAATATTGCACATATCATTTCAGAGGAACCTGAAGAGTATAAGTTTTCTCTGCAGGAAGCATTACGGAAGGGCATGTCTTTTCCACGCGCAAGACAAATGGCTCTCGCCAATTATCTAAAAGATGATTCCATAGATATGATTTTAGAGCAGCCCAACAATATTCTTGGAATTGAATATATTAAAACCCTTCATAAAACCCACAGTAATATCAAGTCATATACTATCAAGCGAAAAGTATCTGGATATCACGATGAACATCTGACTGGGAACTATAGTTCAGCTTCTGCGATTCGCAAGCTTCTTGCATACGCAAGCAATTCCATTCATCTAGAAGGAGAAGGTATGTTTGATGAGCCTGTCATGTCTGAAGTATTGACTAGACTGGAGGATCAGGTACCACCTTCTTGTATACGTATGCTTGAAGAAATGCATCGTAATCGATATCCTATTTATGCCAACGATTTTTCTCTTATCTTAAAATACAAATTATTGTCAGAAACACGTGATACTTTAGTAAAATACAAAGATGTCACCGAAGATCTGGCAAATCGGATCATGAACCATGTCAATGACTTTATAACTTTTGAGCAATTTTGTGATTTGTTAAAAACAAAAGATATAACTTATACTAGAATCAGCAGAAGTTTATTTCATATCTTGCTGAATATAACGAACGAAGATATGCTGATCTACGAAAAAGAAGGCTTTTGCCAATATGCACACATTCTTGGTTTTCGCAAAGATGCCGGAAAACTTTTATCTCACCTGAAACAACATTCCAAAGTACCATTAATCACAAAACTTACGCAGACAAGTGAGCTAAACAATACTGGATTACAGATGTTAGAGCAGGACATCTTTGCTTCCAACCTATATGAAAGTGTTATCACCAACAAATTTAAAATGCCTTTTATCAATGAATATCAACATCAGATTATTAGAATTTGAGATTATAATTCTATCACTTTACTGCACGCAATCGCCATGGAGCCAGCCCCTATGTGGCATGTCACACTCAATGACAGGCGATCCATCACGATATCATAGTCTGGAAAGCGGTTCTGAATCTCCGCTTTCCACTGCATTGCTTCTTCATCAGAACAGGTATACGCAGCTTCCAAATGCACAGTTTGTCCAGCAAATCTTTCACTGATATCCTTTTCCATTGCATCTAACATAGTTTTTTTGGCAGATTTCCATCCACGTACTTTAGCAAATGAATCTAATTTTTCACCTTGAATCTGCAGGACTGGTTTCAGGTTCAGAACTGTTCCCAATGCAGCGGCTGCCGGAGTCACTCTTCCACCTTTTTTCAAATATTTTAACGTATCTACTGTAATATAAATACTGGCTTCTAATTTTTCCCGCATTAAAACATCTTTAATCTCAACTGCAGGCATTCCCTTTTTGGCCATCTCAATAGCATCTAATACAGACTGCCTTTGAGTTACAGAAATTCTCTGGTTATCGATTACATGTACTTTTCCATCAAAATCCTGTGCCAAAGCCATCGCAGTCTCACAAGAACTACTCAGACCGCTTGACATCGGAATATGTACAATTTCCTCATAGCTTTCCAACAGTTCTTCCCACAACTCCATTACATCTGCAGGAGACGGCTGTGAAGTAGAGATATCCGCATCATTTTCCAATCTTTTATAAAATTCATCCTGCGTCAATGTGATATCTTCATAATAAAGTTCTCCATCAATATAAAAAGGCATTGGGAGAACATGAATTCCCAATTGTTCTGCTTGTTTCTGTGTAATTCCGCTGTTGCTGTCTGTTACAATCGCCACTTTTCCCATTCTTCATTTTCCTCTCTAATTCTTAAAACTGTGAATCGGTGCGGGAATTCTTCCCTGTCTGTTCACAAATGCACTGCAATCATATTCATTCACCGGTATAATCGGTGCATAACCCAATAATCCACCAAACTCTGCCGTTTCCCCGACATCTTTTCCAATCACAGGAATCAACCGGACAGCCGTTGTCTTCTGATTGACCATGCCTATTGCCATCTCATCGGCAATAATTCCCGAGATTGTTGATGCTTTTGTCTTTCCGGGAATTGCAATCATATCCAGACCGACAGAGCAGACACAAGTCATTGCTTCTAATTTTTCTATCGTCAAAGCTCCAAGATTCACAGCATCGATCATCCCTTTGTCTTCACTGACCGGGATAAACGCACCGCTTAACCCTCCTACATAAGAAGAAGCCATGACGCCCCCTTTTTTCACCTGATCATTCAACATTGCGAGTGCTGCAGTCGTACCCGGAGCGCCAACTCTTTCCAGTCCAATTTCCTCCAGAATCTCCGCAACACTATCTCCTACAGCAGGAGTCGGTGCCAAAGAAAGATCAATAATTCCAAATGGAATTCCCATTCTTTTTGAAGCCTCTCCAGCAACCAGCTGTCCAACTCGAGTCACTTTAAATGCAGTTTTCTTAATTGTCTCACACAATTTTTCAAATCCCTGTCCGCGTACCTGTTCAATCGCATGCTTTACAACGCCAGGGCCACTAACTCCAACATTAATGACCGCATCCCCTTCAGTAACTCCCAAAAATGCACCCGCCATAAACGGATTATCATCAGGGGCATTACAAAATACCACTAATTTTGCACAGCCCAGAGAATCATTCTCCTTTGTGGCCTCGGCAGTTGCTTTTATTATCTCTCCGCTCAATCTGACTGCATCCATATTAATTCCTGTTCTGGTTGATCCAACATTAATAGAACTACAGACACGGTCAGTGCATGCCAAAGCCTCTGGAATAGATCGAATCAAGTTCTCATCACTCTTCGTCATGGACTTTGAAACCAAGGCAGAATATCCACCGATAAAATTCACACCAACTTCTTTTGCTGCTTTATCTAACGTCCTTGCAATTGTAACATAATCTTCAGACTTCTTACATGCCGAACCGCCGATCAACGCTATTGGAGTCACGGAAATTCTTTTATTTACAATAGGAATTCCAAATTCCCGTTCAATCTGTTCGCCAGTCGAAACCAGATCTTTTGCTGTTGCTGTTATCTTATGATATATATTATCATTTAACTTCTTCAGATCCGAATCAATGCAATCCAATAAACTGATTCCAAGAGTAATCGTCCTGACATCCAGGTTTTCCTCCTCGATCATCTGGTTTGTCTCGTACACTTCATATCTGTTAATCATATTCTAATACCTGGCCTTTCTGTCTTCCTCTATAGTCTGTGCATTTTTTCAAAGATTTCTTCTCTTTGGCAGTGAATCGTCACACCAATGGAAACCCCCAACTCCTCTAACTCTTTTGCCACGCATTGAATCTCTTTTGCAGAATTTGTGACATCAACGATTGCCATCATATTAAAATATCCATCGACAATCGTCTGTGAAATATCCAGAATGTTAATATTCGTCTCTGCCAAATACGTACAGACCTTTGCAATGATTCCAACGGTATCCTTTCCCACAACTGTAATTACACACTTTCTCATCTTAGTTCCTCCTGCTTCTCATGTTTGCCTATAGTGTTATAATATCTGATACAGTATCTCGTTTAGCCACCATGATTGGAATATCATCTCCCTTATATGGGTTGTTTCCATAGCTGACCTCCAGTTTTACTGTCTCATAAGCCAGTTCTTCATAATTGTTTTCCTTACTCAGATGACCAAGTATCACATACTGTAAATTGTCATGTAGTATATCACAAAGAAGCCGCCCTGACAATTCATTTGATAAATGTCCCTTATCACCCATCACTCTTTTCTTCAAAGGATATGGGTATGGACCGACTTCCAGCATATGAATATCATGATTTGCTTCCAGAACAATTCCATCCAGATTCTGTAAATGTTTCACAGTATAATCATCATATTTTCCAAGATCTGTCGCAACAGCAACAGCTTTTTTTTCATTTTCAATTCGATATCCTGATGGTTCTTTTGCATCATGCGATATAGAAAAAGGGCAGATATTCATATCTCCCACAGAAAACACTTCATCAACATTTACTTCGTGCAGTAATCCATCAGGCATCTTGCCCAGGCTACTGCAACCGCGTATTCCCGCTATTGTACCTTTTGTCGCATAGATTGGAATCTCATATTTTCTGCTGAACACACCAAGTCCCTGAATATGGTCAATGTGTTCATGAGTAATCAAAATTCCTTTCAGTTCTTCTCCTTTGACTCCCAGTATATGTAACCCTTCTTCAATCCTCTTCTTACTAATCCCTGTATCTACCAGAAGATGCGTATTATCATCTCCTACATAGATACAGTTACCGCTGCTTCCACTGGCAATGCTGCATAATCTCATACTGTATATTTTCTGCCTTTCTTATAAATCTGCCACAATTTTATCCAACTGTATCTTTGTCTCTTCAAAAGTATTGCTATTATCAATCACACGGTCACAGTGTTTCATAAACATACTCTTTGGAAGCTGTGCCGCAATAATATCATCTACTTTCTTTGAATCATATCCTCTTGCATAGATTAATCTTTTCTTACGAATAGAATCCTCCACATAGATATACCATAACTCATCACAGATTTCCTCGTAGTGATCTTCAATGAGAATCGCTGACTCCAGAATAAATAAATTCGTATTCTTACGTTCTTCTTTGGCAATCTTTTTATAAATCTCTTCTTTCACTGCCGGATGCACAATACTATTTAAAACAGATAATTCTACTTTGTCCGAAAAAACAATATCTGCCAGTTTTTCTCTATCCAACTCGCCTTTTGCATCTAAAATCTCTGTACCAAAATGTGCCACGATTGCATCAAAACACTCTGTACCTTTTTTCTGGAGTTTTTTTCCTACAGCATCAGCCTGACAGATGGTAGCACCATACTTATTATTCAAATATTCTAAGATCTGAGTCTTTCCCGCGCCAACTCCGCCTGTAATTCCAATAACCTTCATTCTCTTACACCTCTACTTTGCCTCGTACCAGTTTTCTCCTGTGTGCATATCAACTTCCAATGGTACATCCAAGGAAGCTGCCTGTTCCATCTCTTCCTGAAGAATTGCCTTCACTTCCTCTAATTCCGGTTGAAAAGCCTCAATCAATAATTCATCATGAACCTGAAGAACCAGTTTTGATTTCATATGCTTTTCCTTCAGCCTTCGGCTGACCCCTATCATGGCAATCTTCATTATATCCGCTGCAGTTCCCTGAATCGGCGAATTCATCGCCACTCTTTCTCCAAAGGAACGTTGCATAAAATTACTGGACGCCAACTCTGGAACCGGACGACGTCTGCCAAATAACGTAACAACATAACCCATATCTTTTGCATGTTTTACCGTGTCATCCAAAAATGTCTTGATTCCCGGATATGTCTTAAAATAATCATCTATATACTTTGCTGCTTCTTTTCGACTGATACTCAGATCCTGACTCAATCCAAAAGAACTGATTCCATACACAATTCCGAAATTAACTGCTTTCGCATTCCGCCGCTGTTGGTCAGTGACTTCATCAAATGGAACATGAAAGACTTGTGAGGCAGTGATTCTGTGAATATCTCTGGCTTCTTTATATGCCTCAATCAAATGACTATCTCCTGAACAGTGGGCCAGTACCCGCAGTTCGATCTGTGAATAATCGGCATCTACAAATATATATCCTTCTTCCGGAACGAAAACCTTACGAATTAATCGTCCCAACTCCATTCGAATCGGAATATTCTGAAGATTAGGTTCTGTACTGCTGATTCTTCCTGTAGCCGTTATCGTCTGATTGAATTTTCCATGAATTCTTCCATCATCACAGATGTAATTTGCCAACCCATCTGCATAGGTAGATTTTAATTTGGAATACTGCCTGTATTCCAAAATTTTCGCAATAATTGGATAATCAGGTGCCAACTTTTCCAACACATCCGCAGCCGTAGAATATCCGGTTTTTGTCTTCTTTCCACCAGGAATCTTCATATTTTCAAACAGCACAACGCCCAGCTGCTTTGGTGAATTGATATTGAATGTCTCATTGGCTTCTTCATAGATCTCTTTCTCAAGTTCTACAATCTTGGCACCCAACTGATCACCATAGAATTTCAGAGCCTCTGCCTCCACTTTTACACCATTTGCTTCCATCTCATACAAAGTAAATAACAATGGCATCTCTATCTCTGTAAAAAGCTTGTCCATATGACATTCCTTAAGTTTTTCCCATAAACGTTCAGATGCTGTATATGCTGTATATGCTTCATAGCATATCTTAACATACAATTCCGCTTTTTCTTCTATTACAATATCCAATTGTTCTCTTGCAACGTCCTCATAAGTGTAATTGCTCTTTAACGGATTCAACAAATACGCTGCGATTGTCGCATCGAAACAGTTTGAAGTATTACTGATCTTTAAATACTTCATCGCTGATTTCAAATCAAACATAACATATCGTTCTGTTTCTTCGGCTATCACCTCCAGCTGATTCAACAGCCACGAAGTATCTATACCATGCCCAGTTCGAATACAATAAACATTCTGTTCAGAGAAACACAACCCTATTCCCCCGACACCTGCCTGATTGGCAAAAAGTGGTAATACATTTTCCGTATCCTGGAAAACACACGCACCTACACATTTTGCAGCCCTGGCTTTCGTCATAATCTCTTCTGCCATCTGAATATCTGTAACTTCTCGAAACACAGACTCAATCTGATTGGAAGGAGCTGTTACATCAAACTTAGAAAGAAGATTCTTGAACTGAAGCTTCTGAAAATATGCATAAGCCTCTTCAGTATAGATATTTCCAAGCTTTGCGTCCTCCAATTTATAAGGAAAATCAGCATCCACATTAATCGTGGCAAGTTTCTTACTCATCACCGCCATATCCCAATGTTCTTTCAATGCTTTGGAGGCTCTAGGCGGCTTTAATTCATCAACATGGTCATAAGCATTCTCAATCGTATGATATTCTGCTATAATCTTCGTAGCAGTCTTTTCTCCAATACTTGGGACTCCAGGAATATTATCCGAGGTATCGCCCATCAAAGCTTTCAGATCAATAAATTCCAAAGGCGTCACTTGATAACGTTCCTTTACATCCTGCGCGAAATAATCTTCAACTTCTGTTCTGCCTTGCTTGGTCTTTGGAATACGTATCTTCACATGCCCTGTTGCAAGCTGAAGTAAATCTCTGTCTCCAGAAATAATCGCCACTTCCATTCCTTGCTTCTCACAACGTTTAGACAAAGTTCCCAGAAGATCATCTGCTTCCAGGCCGGCTGATTCAATCGTCTTGATTCCCATTGCATGTAAAACATCTTTGATGACCGGGACCTGTTGACGCAATTCATCTGCCATAGGCTTTCTCGTACCTTTATACTCCGCATACATCTCATGACGAAATGTCGGAGCATGAACATCAAAAGCAACTGTCAGATATTCTGGTTTTTCTTCTTCTAAGATTTTGAACATAATTGTTAAAAATCCGTAGATTGCATTCGTGTGAAGCCCATCTGCATTCGTCAGATCCGGCAGGCCATAAAACGCACGATTTAAAATACTATGTCCATCTATCAATACAATCTTTTCATTCATATAGAATTCTCCATTAAAAACAAAACTACCCTATTACTATACACCAAAACATTGGTTTTTAAAAGGAAATTATTCACCAAATCAATTTTACCCTGTTTTTTTTGCAAAATTTCTTTATAAAACCATTGACATTCTCAAATTAAAAGGTTATAATTTATCATGTTGTTGCGAAAAGCAAAAGAACATGCGGATGTGGCGGAATGGCAGACGCACAAGACTCAAAATCTTGCGAGGGCGACTTCGTGTGGGTTCAAGTCCCACCATCCGCATTAAAAACCAGGTCAAGTACGGATCTGGTTTTTATTTTTTAAGAAAAAAGATGCGTTATATCATTTATTAATCTGATATATAACGCATCTTTTTTCTTAAATATATTAGAAACTATCTGTCGGAAACATTGCATCATCAAGTGCTGTCATATCTTCCTGAGAAATATAATATACACCATCAGCATCTGGCTGTACGGTAATTGTAACGATTGCAGGATCACCATATGCAGGATCTTCCATTCTTGCAGCCATAAGATCATACATTCTCTGGAATACCATCTGATTCAATTCCTCATCACTCGGAATCTCTGTCATATTACTTATTTCTTCTGTAAGAGAAGCCGTCACCTCTTCCTGAATTCCTTCAAAGGCTATAAACGGTTCTACTGTAATGTCAATCGTATATGCATCGTTATCCGATTCTTTTGCCTCTCCTACTTCGTATTTTGCATGCTTGACCATATCCAGGAACAATTCTCTGTAACTTGCCATCAGTTCTTCTGATATTCCAAGGTCAGAAAAACCAGCTTCTTCCATTGTTGTGTCAATATTGCCCTCATACAACTCATTTGCCTCATCTTCTGTGGATTTCGTCCATTCGATATAGTCATCAAATTCTCCTTTATAGCTGGCATCCAAAACAGACTTTGCATAAGAACTTGCATCTTCCGCACTCATTCCCCCGCAACCACTCAAAAGAGACATTGCCATAACAAGCAAAACAGCCAAAAGCCCTTTTTTTCTCATTCCTATTCCTCCTACTCCTGTATAAGATATGAGTATACCATACACTTTATTTTTCATAAATTCAACTCTTGACAGGGGACCTTGTTGTTAATTTTCAGTTAATTTTCTGCCAATTTCAAAGCAATCAAATGTTGCAAAATAATCTGCCGGAGTTTCAGCCCTTCGAATTAACTGAGTCGTTCCGTCTTCTTTCAAAAGAACTTCCGCTGATTTTAACTTTCCATTGTAGTTATATCCCATGGAAAATCCGTGAGCACCTGTATCGTGAATCACTAGTAAATCGCCAATATCAATCTTTGGCAACATACGGTCAATGGCAAATTTATCATTATTTTCACACAAAGAACCTGTAACATCGTATTTGTGATCGCATGGATGATTTTCTTTTCCCATAACAGTAATATGATGATAAGCACCATACATTGCAGGACGCATCAAATTTACTGCACATGCATCAACGCCAATATATTCTTTGTGTGTATGTTTTTGATGAATCGCTGTAGTTACCAGGCAACCATATGGTCCCATCATAAAACGTCCTAATTCTGTATAAATTGACACATCACCCATTCCGGCCGGAACCAGAACCTCTTCATATACTCTGCGGACACCGTCCCCTATTATCCGAATATCATTTGGCTCTTGATCAGGTGTATACGGAATTCCAATTCCCCCAGACAGATTGATAAACTTGATATGCACACCTGTTTCCTTCTGAAGTTTTACTGCCACTTCAAATAATACCTTTGCAAGCATAGGATAATATTCATTCGTCACAGTATTACTTGCAAGAAATGCGTGAATTCCAAATTCTTTTGCTCCTTTTTCTTTCAATATTTTAAATGCATCAAATAATTGTTCCGTTGTCATACCATATTTGGCATCTCCTGGATTGTCCATAATATCATTACTGATTTTAAACAATCCACCCGGATTGTAGCGACAACTAATGATCTCCGGAATATGTCCAATTGTTTTCTCCAAAAAATCAATATGTGTAATATCATCCAGATTAATGATAGCTCCTAATTTTTCAGCAAGCACGAATTCCTCTGCAGGCGTATCGTTAGATGAAAACATAATATCTTCTCCAGATGCACCTATTGCATCAGAAAGCATTAATTCTGTATATGACGAGCAATCACAGCCACAGCCATATTCTCGCAAAATATTAATCAAGAATGGATTAGGTGTCGCTTTTACTGCGAAATATTCTTTATAGCCTTTATTCCATGAAAATGCTTCTTTTAATGCTTTCATATTTTTACGAATACCTTTTTCATCATACAAATGAAAAGGTGTTGGATACTCTTTTACAATCTCATCTAACTGTTCTTTCGTTACAAATGGTTCTTTTTTCATTGTTGGTTTTCCTCCCGCATCGATAGTAGTTTTATTTCATTCGAAAGTGCAGTTTTGTATAACTCCACAAAATTTTTCTGTCCAGAATACAAACAAGTATTCAAGCTTCCTTCTCCATATTCTCCAGTAAGAACATATCTAGAATCTGCAATCAGGCCAATCTGCATACCTCTGTTTTCACCAACATATACCTTAGCATTATCAAAGGATGCTGGCTGATCTGTAATAATCACAACCTTCTTTTTGTCGCGAATTAAGTCTTCTAATTCTCTGACTAAAAGAAGCAGATAATTCCTTGTGCAGCTGATATATACTCTTTTTTCCACCTGAGACAAGAGATTTCTCATCTTGTCCAGGATATGATCAGCACCTTCAATTGTAATATATCCTTCCACATATGTCTTTTCAGATGGTACATGTGCGATCAGCCATTTCTTTGATTCTTCCAGCTTACGGATACGATTCTTGCAGAATTCATCCAGTGGAACCGGAACATATTTTCGCGTATTTCCTTCTTCTACCAGATATGCAATACCCTTCTCCGTCATATTTGCAAGAGAATTATACGCATTCGATCTAGAAATTCCCGTCTGCTTAGCCACCTCATATCCTGTCACTTTTCCTTCAGTTATCATACATTGATAAATATTTGCTTCCTGCCGCGTAAGGCCAAATTCCATCAGACGTTCCACAAATGACAGCTGTTCCAATTAATCACCCCATTTCTTTTAGTAGTTCTCGATAGGAACACTATAAAGGATGTTAGATAATATGTCAATACATTCACAAGGTTTTTTTTAATTTCATTAAGGGTCTAATAGCTAACAAAGGTCAAGAAAAAAGAGGCAGAAACATTCCGCCTCTATTACTACAACGATTTCTTAATCTACAACCGCAATCCTCATCATATTGCTGACTCCAGTCTTCACTCCAGCCACATTGGTAGATGGAATTCCAGCTGTCAGGATCACAACATCTCCTGTCTCTGCCATCTGTTTTGCACAGATCAGATCAATTGCACTATTACAGATATCTTCCGTCGTATGAACTTCAATAGATTTTAATGGTCTTACGCCCCAGTAAATCTGCATTCTTCTCAAAGTTGTTTCATTCGGACTAACGCCAATGATGTCCATCTGCGGTTTGAACTTAGATACAACTCTTGCCGTTGCTCCTGACACTGTAGGAGTAATGATACATTTTGCTCTTAGGTTATTTGCAGTTGTTACAGTCGCATGGCCCAGGGCACTGGACGCACTCTTCATCCTATGCTCACCGGCTTTCTTAAGAATCAGATCATAATCCAGATGTTCTTCTGTACTTTCTACAATATGAACCATCATCTGAAGAGCTTCAACTGGATATTTACCCTGCGCAGTCTCACCAGAAAGCATGACCGCATCCGTTCCGTCATATACGGCATTAGCTACGTCTGTTACTTCTGCTCTTGTCGGGCGAGGATTGCGGATCATAGAATCTAACATCTGTGTTGCAGTAATAACCGGTTTATAATTATCATTACATTTCTGAATGATCATCTTCTGAAGATATGGAACCTCTTCTGCAGGAATCTCAACACCAAGGTCTCCACGAGCCACCATGATTCCATCAGCGCATCGAATGATCTCATCAATATTCTTGATTCCCTCTGCATTTTCAATCTTGGCAATAACCGGAATATATGGGGCACCGCATTCTTTCAAAAATGCTTTGATTTCAAGAATACACTCTGCATTTCTCACAAATGATGCTGCAATAAAATCAACCTTCTGCTCTACACCAAATCGAAGATCGTCTCTGTCCTTATCAGTAATTGCAGGAAGTCTGACTGGAACATTCGGTACATTCACACCTTTACGCTCTCCCAATTCACCACCGTTCACTATCTTACACACAATCTCAGTGTCTCTTTTTTCTTTTACTTTCAACTCAATAAGTCCATCATCAATCAAAATCGTACTTCCAACCTGAACATCTGCGACCAGACCTGGATATGTGATAGATGTCTTCGTCTCATCTCCGACAATATCCTCTGTGCTTAAAGTAAATACATTACCAGCCTGAAGCATTACTTTCTTGCCATCTTTCAAGATTCCCGTACGTATCTCTGGTCCTTTTGTATCTAAAAGAATCGCAATTGGCTTTCCTTCCTCATCACGAATCTTTTTCAGCATATCCATTCTCATCTTCTGTTCTTCATGATCACCGTGAGAAAAATTAAATCTGGCAATATCCATACCACTCTGGACTAATTTTCTCATAAGGCTTTCATCATTCGTGTTTGGTCCCATTGTACAAATAATTTTTGTTTTTTTCATATTCCCTTAATTCCTCTCTTATAACTATTATTGGTAAAATCATTTTACATGTGTATGTGTAAACAAATGATCCTGACAATATTCATAATTACCATTACATTTAGAACAATACCTGAATTCCAGCTTTGGATCATCCAACTCCGTTCTGCCACAGACTGCACATCTGTGTTTTGCACCGTTTGCATAGGTATTAACAGGACGCTGTGCATGCCTTACTTTGCGTTGAAATTCCTTTTTTCGCTTCATCTGTCGCGGAGAATACGCCCTTGCATTTCTTGAATTCAAGAAAAAGATCAGAAAGTTCAGTATGGAAACCACTGCTGCAAGAGCGTTAGCCTTGTAATAAATACCATAGACACTTCCGCCATAAGCCGGCAAAAATGCCTGAACAATCGCATAGACAAAATATAATCCATCAATCAATGCCAGATATTTTGCTTTGATCGGTATCACAAAAAACAGCAAAAACTGTAGATCAGGATATAAAGCAGCAAAAGCAAAAAACAGAGACATATTCAGATACCAGGTATCCATCTGAAAAGAGATTCCTGTCAAGAGATAAGCAATAATTGCTGCAATCACATGGAAAATCATTCCGGAAAAGAAGTAAAGATTAAACCGAAATGCTCCCCAGGCTCTCTCTAACTGCTGTCCAATCATAAAATATAAATATAACGCAAATATAATAAAAATCAGGCTGGTAGACGGTGGTTGAATTATGAATGTCACAATCCTCCATATCTGACCATGCAAGATTGCCGAAGCGTTCAGGCTCAGATATTGATAATAGAATGATGGATTCACCAGATTTAAGACAAATCCAGCAGCATACAAAATAATAATATAATACATCAGATTCGGAATCGCATATCTTCCGAACTTTCTCTCCAGTTTATCTAACCAATTGTTCATAGAATAATCCCTGTCTTTCATATGTTTTACACTGTAGTCATTCTAACTTTTCATAGAATATTTGTCAATTCTGCTATACAAGTTTAAATAATTTTAACATTTATTTTATGCTAAAATAATCAATTGCGAATTGTCTTTTCGAATAATTTGTCGTATAATGTTACAGTCTGTAAAACAAAAACACATTTAATAAGAAGAAAGTCATAGATGAAAATGTAATAAGGAGTACATATTATGAGTCAAAAAGATATTTATACCCTTGGAATTGATATTGGTTCCACGACGGTAAAAATTGCCATTCTGGATGAGAATAATGATGTTGCCTTTTCTGATTATGAAAGACATTACGCGAATATCCAGGAGACATTATCTGATCTGCTTGGAAGAGCAATTTATAAATTAGGTCCTATTCATGCTTCTCCGGTCATCACAGGTTCCGGCGGACTAACCCTTGCCAAGCATCTTGGTGTTCCATTTGTGCAGGAGGTAATCGCCGTTTCCACCGCATTACAGGATTATGCTCCTCAGACAGATGTTGCCATTGAATTAGGCGGGGAAGACGCTAAGATCATTTATTTTGAAGGCGGTAATGTAGAGCAGCGTATGAACGGCGTATGCGCCGGCGGTACCGGATCCTTTATTGACCAGATGGCTTCTCTGCTCCAGACAGATGCATCTGGGTTAAATGAATATGCCAAAAATTATAAATCTTTATATTCTATTGCTGCACGATGCGGAGTATTTGCTAAATCCGACATCCAACCGCTGATCAATGACGGTGCTTCTAAAGAAGACCTGGCAGCTTCTATTTTTCAGGCTGTTGTGAATCAAACAATCAGTGGATTAGCCTGTGGAAAACCGATTCGAGGACATGTTGCATTTTTGGGCGGACCGCTTCATTTCTTATCTGAATTAAAAGAAGCTTTCGTCCGTACATTAAAGCTAGATAATGAACATACGATTGCCCCTGGGCATTCTCACTTATTCGCCGCCATCGGATCTGCACTGAATTCTAAGAAAGATCTGGATGTATCTTTACAGCAGATGCAGCAGCGCCTGGAAGGTAAAATCAAGATGGATTTCGAAGTAGAACGTATGGAGCCGCTTTTTACCAGTGAAGCAGACTATCATGCTTTTGAAGAAAGACACGCAAAACATCAGGTTCCTGTGAAAGACCTGGAATCTTACCGCGGCAAAGCCTTTCTGGGAATCGATGCCGGTTCCACTACTACCAAAGCAGCGCTGGTCGGTGAGGATGGCACATTATTATACTCTTTCTATCATAACAACGAAGGAGATCCTCTTGGTACCACCATAACTGCAATTAAGGATATCTACAGTAAGCTTCCGGAAGGTGTGGAGATTGTCCACTCCTGCTCAACCGGATATGGAGAAGCCCTGATTAAATCTGCGCTTTTGTTGGATGAGGGCGAAGTAGAGACAGTCTCTCATTACTATGCTGCATCTTTCTTTGAGCCGGATGTAGACTGTATCCTGGATATTGGCGGACAGGATATGAAGTGTATCAAGATCAAGAATCAGACCGTCGACAGCGTTCAGTTAAATGAAGCCTGCTCTTCTGGCTGCGGTTCTTTTATAGAGACCTTTGCAAAATCTCTGAACTATTCTGTCGAAGATTTTGCTCATGAAGCATTATTTGCCCGTAATCCGATCGACCTTGGTACACGCTGTACTGTATTCATGAATTCCAAGGTAAAACAGGCCCAAAAAGAAGGGGCTGAAGTTGCTGACATCTCTGCCGGACTTGCATATTCCGTTATTAAGAACGCTTTGTTTAAAGTAATCAAAGTGTCCGATGCTTCCGAACTTGGCAATCATATCGTCGTACAGGGCGGAACTTTCTATAATAACGCAGTACTTAGAAGTTTTGAAAAAATCGCCAACTGCGAAGCAATCCGACCGGATATTGCCGGAATCATGGGTGCTTTCGGTGCAGCTTTAATCGCACGGGAAAGATATGTAGACTGCGAGGGCACAACTATGCTGCCTATCGAAGAGATCGAATCTCTGGAATATTCTACAACTATGGCCAAATGTAAAGGATGTACCAACAACTGCCGCCTGACCATCAACCACTTCAGCGGCGGTCGTAAATTCATTACAGGTAACCGCTGTGAGCGCGGTCTTGGTAAAGAAAAGTCCGCCAATAAACTGCCTAATCTGTTTGAATATAAGTTAAAACGTTATTTTGATTACACTCCGTTAACAGAGGAAGAGGCAAAACGAGGAACCATCGGTATTCCACGTGTCCTGAACATGTATGAGAATTATCCATTCTGGTTTACCTTCTTCCATACTCTTGGATTCCGTGTTGTATTATCGCCGGTTTCCACCAGAAAGGTATATGAACTTGGTATCGAATCTATTCCAAGTGAATCAGAATGTTACCCTGCAAAACTTGCCCACGGACATGTACAATGGCTAATTAATGAAGGAATTAAATACATATTTTACCCAAGTATTCCTTATGAACGTAATGAATTTGCAGAAGCAAACAATCACTACAATTGCCCAATTGTAACTTCTTATCCTGAAAACATCAAAAATAATATTGATGCTATCGTAAATGGGGAAGTTGATTTTATCCATCCATTCCTTTCATTTGCAAATGAAGAGACAATTGCCTATCGAATGGTAGAGGTATTCTCTGATAAGTTCTCCATTCCTGCTGCTGAAATCAAATCAGCTGTACATGCAGCCTGGGACGAACTCGATTCCTGTAGGAAAGATATGCAGAAAAAGGGAGAAGAGACCATCAAGTTCCTGGAAGAGACCGGTAATCGTGGAATCGTTCTTGCCGGAAGACCTTACCATATTGACCCGGAAGTAAACCACGGAATTCCGGAATTGATCAACTCTTATAATATTGCTGTATTGACAGAGGATTCCGTTTCTCACCTGCATCCGGCAGAACACCCGTTGAACGTTATGGATCAGTGGATGTACCATTCTCGTCTGTATGCGGCGGCAAATTATGTGAAAACAACAGAAAATCTGGATTTGATCCAGCTAAATTCTTTTGGTTGTGGTCTAGATGCTGTTACAACAGATCAGGTAGCATCTATTTTGAATGATTCTGACAAGATTTATACATCTTTGAAGATTGATGAAGTCAACAACTTAGGTGCTGCGAGAATCCGTGTCAGATCTCTGCTTGCTGCCATCCGTGTCAGAGAAAAACGCCACGAAGAAAGAGAGATTCATTCTTCTGCTATAACAAAAGTGCCTTTCACGAAAGAAATGCGTAAGGACTATACGATTCTCTGCCCACAGATGTCACCGATTCACTTTGAATTACTGGAACCTGCATTCAGAGCTTCCGGTTACAACATTGAAGTCTTGCCAAATGATAATAAACAGGCAGTAGATGTAGGATTAAAATATGTTAATAACGATGCCTGCTATCCATCTCTTATGGTAGTCGGACAGATCATGGAAGCTATCCTTTCTGGTAAATATGATACCGATAGGATTGCCGTCATCATCAGCCAGACCGGTGGTGGATGCCGTGCATCTAACTATATCGGTTTTATACGACGTGCATTAAAGAAAGCCGGCTATGGACACATTCCAGTCATCTCTATTAATTTAAGCGGGCTGGAAAGTAACCCTGGATTCAAGATTACACTTCCACTGGTACTCCGCGGCGTATATGCAGTCGTATTTGGAGATATTTTCATGAAATGCGTATATCGCCTTCGTCCATATGAAGCTGTACCAGGATCTGTAAACGCCATGCATGAAAAATGGAAAAAGGTCTGCCAGGAGTTCGTATCCCAGGGTTATCCTTCCAGACACCGCTTCAGCCAGCTTTGCCACGATATCATAAACGACTTCGATCAGAATATTGAACTTCTGGATATCAAAAAGCCACGCGTCGGCGTTGTCGGAGAGATTCTGGTAAAATTCCTCCCGGCTGCCAATAACTATCTGGTAGAACTATTGGAAAATGAAGGAGCGGAAGCAGTCGTACCAGATCTGCTGGATTTCCTTCAGTACTGCTTCTACAATCAGAATTTCAAAGTATCTCACCTTGGTATGAAGAAATCCAAGGCAACAATCGGTAATCTTGGAATTGCAGCAATTGAGTGGTTCCGCGCACCTGCTACCAAAGCATTTGAAAAGAGCAAACATTTTGCTCCACCTGCTGACATCCGCAATCTTGGCAAGATGGCTTCTGAAATCGTATCTCTTGGAAACCAGACAGGTGAAGGCTGGTTCCTTACTGGCGAGATGCTGGAGCTGATTCACAGTGGTGCGCCGAACATTGTATGTACTCAGCCATTCGCCTGCCTTCCAAACCATGTAGTAGGAAAAGGCGTTATCAAAGAATTAAGAAGACGCTATCCTGAGTCCAATATAGTAGCAATTGATTTTGATCCAGGAGCAAGTGAAGTAAATCAATTAAACCGAATCAAATTAATGCTGTCTACAGCAAATAAAAATTTAGGGAATTAGGCGCTTGCCTAATTCCCTTTTACCCAATTGATGTTTTCTCCATCACTGATTGCAATAATCGTCCCCATCTGATCTGTCCGGTATATCTGTACATCATCATTTTCCAGTTTTTCTATAGTCTCCCAATGTGGATGCCCATATTGATTATCCACGCCACAACTAATGACAGCCCAGGTAGGATCTGTTGCTTTCAGAAACTCATCACTTGTAGCGGTACTGCTTCCATGATGACCACATTTTAACACATCACATTCTAGTTCACTGCCAAAATGCTTTGCCATAGTTTCTTCGGACTTTTCTTCTGCATCTCCGCACATTACAAAGGAGTTGATTCCATGATTTAACTTGATTCCTACAGAAGAACTATTCAGATCGCTCTGATCCACTAATTCTTCGTCTGGACAAAGAACAGTAAATTCAGCATCTCCCAAAGTAAAAATCTCTCCTACTCTCGGATAAACAATCTGAATATTAAATTCTTTGATATCATCTATCACTTCCAGATAAGTTATGGTATCATTGGCAACATCTGGCATAAGCACCATCTGAACATCTATATTTTCCAATACATCATCTGCTCCTCCAATATGATCCGCATCGGGATGTGTAAGGATCAGATAATCCAGTGTATCAATCCCATTTTTCAGTAAATAAGCCACTACAGATTCTCCCTGGTCATTATTGCCTGCATCTATGAGCATATTATGTCCTTCAGTCTGAACAATCGTACAATCTCCCTGACCAACATCCAGAAAAGTCACTTTCATCTCTCGCGTTGCAACCGTATCAGCTATACTTCTGTCGCTTTTTCCTGACACAGTAGTAATATCATCCAGATTAGCATAACCTGCCACTGCCAACGTCAGCGCAGCTATAAATGCTGCTATTTTCTTTACATTCTTCATATTCGTATACTCCCCTTAATACATTTCCATCTATTATAAAATTCTCGTTCTGGAAAATCAACCTTTTCTTGTCATCTATGACACAGTGTGCTATATTTAATAATTGGATATCATGGGTGTATTATGTAAAAAAATAATACACAGATTGGAGGTATTAATATGGTTTATACATGGGACATTACTATTCCGGAACTGACAGCTGACGACCCCCGCAAAGCCTATGTCTACCTACCGGAATCTTGTCATACAGATTCAGATCAACGTTATCCAGTTTTATACATGTTTGATGGACACAATGTGTTTTTTGATTCACATGCTACCTATGGCAAGAGCTGGGGAATGAAAGAATATATGGATGCCACATCCACTCCTCTGATCATTGCTGCGGTAGAATGTAATCATAGTCCGAACAATGGACGGCTGGAAGAATATTCACCATATTCTTTCAACGATTCCCGTTTTGGAAAAGTTATTGGCCGTGGCAGAACGACAATGGAATGGCTGATTCATACATTTAAGGAAGAAATTGACGAACGCTTCCCTACTCTCCCAGACCGCGAGCATACTTTTATCGCAGGAAGTTCCATGGGTGGTCTGATGAGCCTGTACGCTGTATTAGAATATAATCGCTACTTCTCTCGTGCTGCTTGTCTCTCCCCTTCCCTCTGGGTAGATATTCAAAGAATCGAGCAACTGATCAAACGATCAAAGATCCAACCAGATACAGTTGTTTACATGGATTATGGTTCCAGAGAGATTCATTTCCATCCAAACATGTTACAACAATTTGGAAAAGTGGCATCTCTGCTTTTAAAACGTCATGTGATGCTTGACTGCCGGATTGTTCCCGGCGGAGATCACTGCGAAGCGAGCTGGGAAAAGCAGATCCCATTTTTCATGAATACTCTGCTATACCAGAAATAACAGGAGGAAACTTATGAAAGTACAATATTTTAAGCAATTCAGCCCAGCGCTTAATAAAGATATGGAATGTAAGGTCTATGGACATGCAGGTCGTCCGGTGCTCTTCATTCCTTGTCAGAACGGCCGATTCTTTGATTTTGAGAATTTCCATATGACTGACATATGGGCACCATGGATTGATTCTGGAGAAGTCATGGTATTTTCTATCGATACGATCGATCAGGAAACATGGTCTAATGAAGGAGGGGATCCTCGATGGAGAATCTGCCGCTATGAGGACTGGGTACGCTATATCACGGATGAGATGGTTCCATTTATGCGTGATATGGTGAATGAATGCAATGGCTGGACCGGCTATCCGGGTGTATTGGTCTTCGGCTGTAGTCTTGGGGCAACTCACGCCGCTAACCTGTATTTCCGACGTCCGGATCTCTTTGACAGACTATTAGCATTAAGCGGAATCTATACCGCAGAATATGGATTCGGTTCTTACATGGATGATCTTGTCTATAACAATTCACCAGTTCATTATCTGGCAAATATGCCATTAGATCATCCTTACATTTCTATGTATAATGAACAAAAGTCAGCCATCTGTGTGGGGCAGGGAGCATGGGAACTTCCGGATTCTACCAGACAGTTGGATGGTATTCTGAAAAACAAGGGTATCCATACATGGGTGGATTATTGGGGAATGGACTGCTACCATGACTGGATCTGGTGGTACAAGCAAGTCACTTATTTTGTACCATATTTGTTAGATTAGAGGGGTTTCTTTTTCTATGTAACGTTATAGTTCAACAAAAGAAAGCGAGTAAACACAAATGACAAAGAATTTTATTTTTATTTCTCCAAACTTTCCTACAAACTACTGGCAGTTTTGTGCGGAATTAAAGAAAAATGGTCTGAATGTTCTGGGTATTGGTGATCAGCCTTATGATGAATTATCTCAGGAATTAAAAAACAGTTTGAATGAGTATTACAAAGTAAACAGTCTGGAAAATTATGATGAAGTATACCGTGCCGTTGCATTTTTTACTTATAAATACGGACGGATCGACTGGCTGGAATCTAACAATGAATACTGGCTGGAACGTGATGCAATGTTGCGTACAGATTTTAATATCTCCAGCGGTTTCCACACAGAAAACATGCCTCGTATTAAATATAAATCAAAGATGAAAGAATTCTACACAAAAGCCGGAATCCCGGTAGCCCGCTATCATCTGGTTGACAATGTCGAAAATTGTCAAGATTTTATTAAGCTTGTTGGTTATCCAGTCATTGTAAAACCAGACAATGGTGTTGGCGCATCCCATACCTTTAAGCTTTCATCTGACCAAGATCTTCTTCAGTTCTTTAATGAGAAAGAAGCCGATACACAATACATCATGGAGGAGTTTATCGACGCAGAAGTTAATTCTTACGATGCTGTCATCGATTCTAATGGCGATCCAATGTTCGAGACGGGTAACGTAACTCCAGATTCAATCATGGATATCGTCAATAATTCTGATAACTCTATCTATCATATTGTGAAAAATCTTTCTGAGGATGTACGTACTGCCGGACGTGCTACTGTAAAAAGCTTCGGTGTAAAGAGCCGTTTCGTTCATTTTGAATTCTTCCGTCTTCTGAATGATCACGAAGGAATGGGCAAGAAAGGCGATGTTGTGGCTCTGGAAGTTAACATGCGTCCTTGCGGCGGATTTTCTCCTGATATGATGAATTACGCTAACAGCACCAATGTATACAAAATCTGGGCAGATATGATCGCCTTTGATCACTCCACCCTGCCAGACGGCAAACATGCTTACTGTGCTTATGCCGGGCGTCGTGATGGAAAAGATTTCGTGCTGAGCCATGAACAAATTCTTGAAAAATATGGTGATAACCTGAAGATGGTCGACCGGATTCCTGATGTATTGTCCGGTGCGATGGGTAATCAGATGTATGTTGCAGTATTCAATACTAAGAAGGAAATGGATAGTTTCTATAAGAATGTCTTGAAATGTAATTAATCGACAAATACATTTAAATTATTCTAAGCCTGTCATGCTACAAAAAGCTGACAGGCTTATATGCAAAATCATCATATATTGTTCTTTACTATCCAACTGTAAGGCTCAATGGTTTTATTTCACCAGTATCTGGATTATACCACCAAAACTCATTCTTATCATTTACAAAATAGTATTTTCCTTTTACAAGTTTATGATAATTGGACGGATCAATACTTTCAAGAAATCGCTGATAATTCCATTAGAACAATTACGTCAGCATGAGCTTACTACTTTTCTGTTTATGACATGAGGGTGAAAGATATCAGGGCCAGACACATAAAGGGATGCATGGCGGAAGGATATAGAATTGAAACCAAAGGAAAGAAAAAAGGTGAAAAGATTTTTCCTACCGCAGGGACGAAAGCTAGAATCAAGTCGCTTTTTAATCTTATGCTTGATTATGTACCCGGATACAAAATTGTAGACAAGAACTATGCTAGAACATTTGAAATTTCTAATGATATCAGTAAAGAGAAAGAAGAAGCAACAAGAACACATATTCCATTTACCGATGATGAGATGAACATTCTCTGGAAAAACGTAGGGAAAGTAAGATACGTAGATTAGATTATAATGCAATGTTATATGGGATGGAGACCGAAGAACTTGCTGCTTTAAGATTAGATGTAATCAATCTTGAAAAGTGGTACATGAAAGCCGGAATGAAAACGCCAGCTGGCAAACAACGCATAGTTCCAATTCATACCAAAATCATAGAACTCTTAAAGAATAATTATGATTTTGCCGCTTCTATAGGAAGCGAATATTTGCTAAATAACAAAGGGCAGACTCATGCCGGATCATAGAAACTTACTTACGACAAATATGCGAATAGATTTAAGAAAGTAACCGGCGAACTTCATCTCAACCCGGAACATCGTCCTCATGATCCGAGAAAAACATTTGTAACCAGATGTAAAAAAACGAATGTCGATGAATATGCACTAAAAGAAATGGTAAGACACTCAATAAAAGATATTACAGAATCAACTTACACAGTCCGTGATTTAGAATGGTTAAGATAAAATCTTGAAAAACTAAAGTAAGTGGGAGAAAATCCATCATCTCCCACTTTAAATATATTAACAAATATACGTTAACAAATAAATAACAAATGTATTAGCATTTATTGATTTTTTAAAATGTTAAAACATTCTAAAAATACTGATTTTACGCTATTAATTAGAATCTTCCAGCTTTAGCGGCTTCCTCTACGGAAACTGCAACTGCAACAGTCATACCAACCATCGGGTTGTTACCTGCTCCGATTAAGCCCATCATCTCAACATGGGCTGGAACGGATGAAGAACCTGCAAACTGTGCATCAGAGTGCATACGTCCTAAAGTATCTGTCATACCATAAGAAGCTGGACCTGCAGCCATGTTATCTGGATGAAGTGTACGTCCTGTACCACCGCCGGATGCTACTGAGAAGTACTTCTTGCCCTGCTCGATACATTCTTTCTTGTATGTACCTGCAACTGGATGCTGGAAACGTGTTGGGTTGGTAGAGTTACCTGTGATAGATACGTCTACGCCTTCTTTGTGCATGATGGCAACACCTTCACGTACATCATTCGCCCCATAGCAGTTAACTTTAGAACGAAGTCCGTCAGAGTAAGCGATTCTCTGAACTTCTTTCAGTTCTCCTGTATAGTAATCATATTCTGTCTGAACATATGTAAATCCGTTAATTCTGGAAATGATCTTTGCAGCATCCTTTCCAAGTCCGTTCAAGATAACACGAAGTGGTTTCTTACGAACTTTGTTTGCCTTCTCTGCAATACCGATTGCACCTTCAGCTGCTGCGAATGACTCGTGACCAGCTAAGAATGCGAAACAATCTGTGTCTTCTTCCAGAAGCATCTTTCCTAAGTTACCATGTCCAAGACCAACTTTACGCTGATCTGCTACAGAACCTGGGATACAGAAAGCCTGCAGGCCTTCTCCGATTGCTGCTGCTGCATCAGCTGCTGTCTTACATCCCTTTTTAATTGCAATTGCTGCACCTACTGTATATGCCCAACATGCATTTTCGAAACAGATTGGCTGAATACCTTTTACCTGATTGTATACATCAAGGCCGGCATCCTTTGTAATCTTCTCTGCTTCTTCGATGGAAGCAATACCATAGCTTCCTAATACTTCATTGATTTTATCAATTCTTCTTTCATATGATTCAAATAAAGCCATTTACTTGTCCTCCTGATTTTTTTGTTACCTTTTGAATCTTCCCACGAACACACATGAACCTCGTTCATGTGGCGCGTTGCGCCTTCAAAGCCTGTCCCGGTCTACCGATTTCATACAAGCATGAATCATCTGACCAGGTCATCCTTCTCTGTCCGCTTATCGCGTCTATTCTTTTCTAGGATCAATAATCTTTACTGCGTCTGCAACACGTCCATACTGTCCTTTTGCCTTTTCCCAAGCATCGTTAGGTGTATCACCAGCTTTGATGAAGTCAGTGAATTTTCCAAGGCTTACGAACTGATATCCGATAATCTCATCGTTCTCATCCAAAGCAATACCTGTTACATAACCTTCAGCCATTTCAAGATAACGAGGACCTTTTGCTAATGTTCCGTACATTGTACCAACCTGAGAACGAAGTCCTTTTCCAAGGTCTTCCAAACCAGCACCAATTGCAAGTCCATCTTCTGAAAATGCACTCTGAGTTCTTCCATATACAATCTGAAGGAACAATTCTCTCATTGCTGTATTAATAGCATCACAGACAAGGTCTGTATTCAATGCCTCTAAAATAGTTTTTCCTGGAAGGATTTCAGATGCCATGGCTGCTGAGTGAGTCATTCCTGAACATCCGATTGTCTCAACAAGAGCTTCCTGAATAATACCATCTTTAACATTTAAAGTAAGTTTACATGCACCCTGCTGAGGAGCACACCAGCCAATACCGTGTGTAAAACCAGAAATATCTTTTACTTCTTTAGCCTGTACCCATTTTGCTTCTTCCGGAATCGGAGCTGGTCCGTGATTCGCACCCTGAGCCACCGGACACATCATTTCTACTTCATGTGAATAAATCATTTTAAAACTCCTTTCAACTATGTATGATTTTTCTGTCGTAGGGCTTGTTATATCTTTAACACCATACTTGTTTATATTTTCTCACATTATTCTACATTCGTCAATTGTTTTTCATTTGGGTACACCACATTTTTCAAAAGGGGACGTAGTAAAACCAAAAAATACTACGTCCCCTTTTTTTACATTTTTGCTGTCACCCACGAAAATCCCAAATCATGGGAATCATCTTTTTTATAATTTAAATCGTATCCTACCTGAACTCCTTCTTCATCCATGTAATAATTGACAATGTAAACGCCATCAAGGCTGTCGCCTTCCAGGGTTTTTTTGATTTCTTCTTTGCTTAATTCTGACAGGAAGCTGTCGTTTTTTGTTTCGTCACGCATATTTTGAAGCCATTGATCAATCACTTCATCGTTGATATCTACCAGATCTTTTAATTGGTATGTTTCTCCAGTTTTGGGATTGATATTGCATGTTCTGAGATGCTGGGAATAATATTGGCTTCCGCCTTCGTAATTATAATCTTCATAGGCGATACTTATTAGGTCATCTGACGCATAACATACTTTATATTTTGCATAGCTTATCAGCATAGGATTTTTTTCGCTGATCACTCTTTCTTTTATCGTATTAGAAGGATTATTATAGATTTCATTTACTGTCTGCATTGCACAATTCTTCAATGCTTTATTTACTTTTTCTTCTATGTCGGCATCTGGTAATCCATGAACGACCGGATATGTTACATTGAATTCAATCAACATAGATTCCTTTTCTCGATCAGAAAATGAGTATGTATCTTCCGTTATTTCATACGACAAATTTTCTTCGATTTTTTCTGGAATTGATTCAATTCCTTGTAGATTTTCTTCATCTGTTGAATCTTCTTTTTCTTCATTTGGAAGATCATATTCGTGATTTGGCTCTTCTGCAAATTCTTCATAAATGTCTGGAACATCATAGATATTCTTCTGTATACTTTTTAGCAGTTTGACTTCACCAACAAACAGTCCGATAACTATGACCATACATATAATACTTACAATAATAATCGGTTTTTTAGATTTCTTTTTTACAGGTCTTACCAACCCAGGAATCACATACATTTCTAATGGAACAGAACGAATACCATTTACTACTTGTTCTTCCGCAGTCACATGCATTCCCAGATGTATATATTTTTGCACTGCCTGTGGCGCTGAATTTACAGTAATTGTTTTGACACAAAGCTGCTGAGCACAATAATTATAAACACACTGAAACAGCATCCGACCAATGCCTTTTCCTCGATACTGTTTTCTTACAAAGAACAGACTGATATGTCCATCGTTTTTGACTGCGATTGTACCGCATAATTCTGTACCTTGAAATGCACCAAAGAAGAATATTTCTCTTCTTTGGCACATTGTATAAATGTTGTCATATTTGATGAACTTCTGGAACTCAGCAACACCTTCCGGAGTATAAGAAGGTGCAATTTCATCTGCAAATACATCCCATACAAGATGAAGTGCCGGCAGCAGCTCGTATTGTTGCAGCATTCTTATTTCCATGATTCAACCTCCTTAGGCATGATACTTCAATAATTCCTCACGAAGTAATGTCAAAGCCCTTGCGACCGCATATTCACGATTCTTGTCGCGATTGCCAGTAAAATAAAATTCTTCTACCCTGACATGCCCTTTTACATAACATCCTACGTATACAAGTCCAACTGGCTTTTCTTTGGTTCCGCCACCAGGTCCTGCGATACCGGTCACACTTAGAGCTGCATCTGCCCCTGTAGCTTCCGCGACGCCACGCACCATCTCACAGGCTGTCTGTGGACTGACTGCTCCATATTGCATCAAAGTCTCTCTTTTTACCTTCAGCAGACGTTCTTTTGCATCATTAGAATAAGTAATATAACCTTCCTTATATACATTCGATGCTCCTGCTACATTCAAGATCCTGCCTGCAAGAAGCCCTCCGGTACAAGACTCAGCAGTTGTGACCGATAGTTTCTTCTCTTCAAGTATTCTCACAATTGCCTCTTCCAGAGAGATATTTTCTTCCGTGGTATAGATCTTATCGCCAAACCGATGGAATAATTCTTCCATTACAGGAGCAATTAATGCGTTAGCAGCTTCCTCATCTGCTGCTTTGGCAGTTACCCTGAGATGTACTTCTCCAGTCTTAGCATAGGGTGCGATCGTTGGATTCGTCTGTGTATCCATCAGATCGGCAATCATCGTTTCCACTTTGCTCTCTCCGATGGAACATATTTTTATCATTTTCGAATAGATTCCTTCAGGCTGCAGACGATTCAAGTAAGGTGCAATGTCTCTTTCAAACATCGGCTTAATCTCATTTGGCGGTCCAGGAAGAAGAATTGCAATCTTGCCATTCTCTTCTAATATGAGTCCTGGTGCTGTTCCGTTATGATTGTCAACCACGATTGCACCGTCAGGGACCAATGCCTGCTTCCAATTGTTTGGAGTTACTTGGTTACTGTGTACCTGGCGAAAATATTCTTGGATTCTTTCTTTTGTATGTGTATCTTCACGTAGCTCTTTTCCAAATACCTTTGCTGTTACTTCTTTTGTCAGATCATCCTTTGTTGGACCAAGACCTCCGCTTAGAATAACGATATCTGCCCTGGAAAGTGCTAGACGGACCGTATCTTCCAAACGTTCTTCGTTATCTCCTACTACACTCTGATGAAAACAAGATAACCCCAACATTGCACATTTTTCCGCAAGATAGGCTGCATTCGTATTGATAATATTACCTAATAGAATCTCTGTCCCTACGGAAATCAGTTCTACTGTCATTTTTACATGCCTCCCTGTGTCAATACCTGTACGTTCTTTGCAATATAATCAACCAAAGATATGATTGTCAATATTAAGGATGCCCATATCAACACAGTTCCAATCACGTCAAATACACCTCCGAGATCCATGATCAATACAATAATCATAAACATCTGAGAAACGGTCTTAAATTTCCCCCAGTAACTGGCAGCGATCACAATTCCGTTATCTGATGCCACAAGGCGGAATCCACTGATAATAAATTCTCTGGCAATTATGATAATTACAAACCAGGCCTGAAGTTTCCCTGATGGAATCATACAGATCATTGCAGAACATACCAACAGCTTATCTGCCAATGGATCCATAAACTTCCCAAAATTTGTCACCAGATTTCTTGCACGGGCAATCTTTCCATCCAACATATCTGTAAGGCTTGCCACACAGAAAATCACCAGGGCGATCCACTTATTCGCAGATCCACCTACATCTGTCAGCATAAAAAACACAAAAAAAGGTACCATAATTATTCTTAATACAGTTAATTTATTTGGTAAATTCATTACATCAACTCTCCTATCAAATCATATTCTAATGCTCCAGTTACTTTTACCTTAGCAAAATCACCGGACATCAGTTCTTCATCAGTATTTATAAAGATCAGCCCATCTACATTTGGTGCATCCTTGTAGGTCCGTCCTACATAAGCATTTTCATCAGCAACTTTTCCTTCTATCATGACAAGAACTTCTTGTCCAATCATATCTTCTGCCTGATCAAATACAATATCCTGCTGCAATTCCATCAGTTCTGCCTGACGTTCTTGCTTCACTTCTTCTGATATCTGATCCGACATCTCCGCTGCCGGTGTATCTTCTTCCGGCGAATAAGTAAACACTCCCAGACGGTCAAATTCCATCTCATCTACAAACTCCATCAATTCCTCATGCTGTTCCTGTGTCTCACCGGGGAATCCGGTAATCAGAGTAGTACGAAGAGCAATATCCGGAATCTCCTGGCGAAGTTTTCTTACAATCTTCTTCAGCTGCTGTTTCGAAGTTCTTCTTCCCATTCGTTTTAAGATAGTGTCATTCGCATGTTGAATCGGAAGATCAAGATAATGACAGATTTTCTTTTCTTCTTTCATTACTTGAATTAATGCATCATCAATTTCTTCTGGGTAACAATACAAAATCCGAATCCATCGGATACCATTTATTTTACATAATTCACGCAACAACTTACTCAGAGACTTTTCCCCATAAAGATCCTTTCCATATAAAGTCGTCTCCTGTGCTACCAAGATCAGTTCCTTTACTCCCTGTTCGGCCAATTCTTCTGCTTCTTTTAAAAGCCTTTCCATTGGTACACTTCGGTAATTGCCGCGAATCTTTGGAATGATACAATAAGTACAATGCTTATCACATCCTTCTGCAATCTTTAAATATGCATAATGGCCGCCCGTTGTTACCAATCTCTTTACATCTACTAAAGGCAATGCATCAACATCTGCCAATTTTAAATGCCCATTACCTGCAAGGGCTTCCTCCACTGTCTCTACAATTTTATCATAAGATGTTGTTCCAAGCACAGCATCTACTTCTGGTATCTCTTCCAGAATTTCTTTCTGATACCTCTGAGCAAGACATCCAGTCACAATCAATGCCTTCAATCTTCCCTTCGTCTTATACTGCGCCATTTCCAGAATCGTCTGTATACTCTCTTCCTTTGCATCATGGATAAAACAACAAGTATTGACCACAATAACATCTGCCAATGTCTCATCATCTACCATCTGATATCCTTTTGCATCTAAAAGTCCAAGCATTACTTCCGAATCCACAAGATTCTTATCGCAGCCAAGAGATATAAATAATATATTCATTCTTTCCTCCTCCCAATTATTGTGAAGAAAGGCAGATACCTCACGGCATCTGCCTTATATTCACGTCAAACCGTATATGATTCTCTTACTCTTCTTCTCCAACCACTTTAATCTTGGCCTGATTCAGTTCATCAATAGCGATAGATAACGGTTTTTCGCTGTCCTTCACAGGCACAAGCGGCATAGCTCCGTCAATAATCTCTCTTGCTCTCTTGGCAGTAGCCATAACAATAGAATAACGGCTGTTAACAACTTTTGTTTCGCCTTCTTCTACATCCTTATTTACTACCTTCATTAAATCTGTGTAAGATGGGTGTAACATACACTATTCTCCTTTCAATTCTGCTTTCATATTCTCTATAAATTCTATATTACGAAAACTTCTTCTGTGTTCTCCCTGGATAATCCGATGCATCTGTTCAACACAATCCTGAAGTACATCATTAATGATCAGATAATCATACTGATCCATGCCCTCAGCCTCTTCTTTGGCACGGTTCATACGGAAATCAATCACATCCATGGTCTCCGTTCCTCGTCCTACCAGACGATTGCGTAATTCCTTTGCAGTCGGTGGTGTCACGAACAATAACAACGTCTCCGGAAACTTCTCTTTCACTTTCAAGGCTCCTTGAATCTCTATCTCAAGGATAACATCCTTCCCAGCATCTAACTGTTCTTCTACATATGCTCGCGGCGTCCCATAATAATTATCCACGTATCTAGCATACTCTATCAATTCATCTTTCGCAATCATTTTTTCAAATTCTTCCACTGTTTTGAAAAAATATTCACGACCATCTTCTTCACCCGGACGCGGATTTCTTGTAGTGGCAGATATGGACAACGCATAATTATCGTACTGACGCATCATTTCTTTCATAATGGTCCCTTTACCGGAACCAGAAAATCCAGATACAACAATAAGAATTCCTTTTTCCCTCATGAATTTATCCCCTCTTTTCACTACTCAATATTCTGAATCTGTTCTCTGACCTTTTCAATCTCTGTTTTTAAATCAATTCCAATATTGGAGATTTCCAGATCATTCGCTTTTGACAGAATCGTATTCGCCTCTCGATTCATCTCCTGCGCAATAAAATCAAGCTTACGTCCAATTCCACTTTCCTCAGACTGGAGTGTCTCTTTCATATGTAAGATATGGCTGCGGAGTCTGACCACTTCCTCATCTGTACATATCTTATCCGCAAATATCACTACTTCTGCAGCAATCCTCCCCTCTTCAATCTGAGTATCCTCTAACAATTCATGTACCTTCGTCTCAAGCTTTTCTCGGTACTCAGCCACAATCTGCGGAGAACGTTCCTCAATAACGTCCACCAGTTTCAACATACCGTCTAGCTTATTGATAATATCCGTCTTCAGGTTCTCACCCTCCAACGCTCTGGTCTCAACAAACTGCTTGATCGCACCATCCAGAGCCTTTTTCAGTCCATTCCACAATTCTTCTTCATCCATCAGCTGCTCTTCCATTGTCAACACTTCCGGATATCGTGACAGTGTAGAAACACGAATATCATTTTCCAGAGAAAACGATTCCTCCATCTTCTTAAAATAGGTCAGATATTCCTCTGCAAGCTTCTCATTATACTTCAAAGAAACCTGACTTTCAGACAAATCCTCATAGGTAATAAAAATGTCAACCTTACCTCGCTGAACACTTTTCTTTAATAAATTACGAATTGCACTTTCAAAAAAATTCAGTTTCTTTGGCATACGAATATTGGCATCAAGATAACGATGGTTTACCCCCTTCATCTCCACAGTAAACTTCCGCTCCCCATCAGACACCTCACAGCGTCCAAATCCTGTCATACTTTTTATCATATTATGGACCTCTTCTAATTCTAATATATTTGTAACAATCGGCACTTACACCATTGTTTATTATAAGTCATTTGGCAAATCCCGTCAACTATGTTATGATATAGCAATGAGCAGTGCAAAAACACATAGGAACATAAAATCCTGCTGGCAGGATTTTATGAGACTATGTGTTTTTATAGGGCGAATGCCCTCAGCGAAAGAACTTTGTTCTTGAGCTGGCACTGTGGGCCCTATCTGGTCTGCATAGGGCGAATGCCCTCAGCGAAAGAACTTTGTTCTTGAGCTGGCACTGTGGGCCCTATCTGGTCTGCATAGGGCAAATGCACTACGGACTTTATCTTAGTAGAAAGGAACCATATTATGGCATTTGACGGAATAACTGTTGCTGCAATCGTTCAGGAATTACAATCGAACCTTGTCGATGGGCGAATTGCCAAGATTGCCCAGCCGGAACCTGACGAATTGCTGCTTACAATCAAGACACCACAAGGACAAAAGCGCCTCTATATCTCGGCCAGCGCTTCCCTTCCTTTGATATATTTAACCGACGAGAACAAACCAAGTCCTATGACTGCGCCTAATTTTTGTATGCTTCTTCGGAAACATATTGGTAACGGGCGCATCACTTGTATTTCTCAACCTAAATTAGAACGAATTATTCATCTGGATATTGAACACTTGGATGAACTTGGTGATCTGTGCAAGAAAAAACTTATTATAGAAATCATGGGAAAGCACAGTAATATCATCTTTTGTGATGATAATGGAATGATTATTGATAGCATTAAGCATGTATCGGCTCAAATGAGTTCCATTCGTGAAGTATTGCCGGGACGCCAATACTTCATTCCTGATACAATGTCAAAACAAGATCCCTTAACTGTAGATCTCGAAGCTTTTATCACGATTCTACAAAATAAACCAATGCCTCTCAGTAAGACAATCTATACCAGCTTTACTGGTATAAGTCCTGTTGTTGCAGAGGAAATCTGTTATCTGGGTGCTTTAGACTCAGGAATAAGCGCTAATAATCTTTCCAAAGATGTACTGACTCATTTATATCGACAATTTATCTATTATATAGAAGATGTTAAATCCGGCAATTTCCATCCAACAATCTATTATAATAGAAATGAACCGAAAGAATTCAGTGCTCTCCCCCTTTCTCATTATCAAGAGTACACAGAAAAAGAATATGATTCTATCTCAAAAGTGCTTGCTACGTATTATTCTACTAAGAACACATTGACCCGCATTCACCAGAAAAGCGCTGATTTACGTCACGTAGTTCAGACTTCGCTGGAACGGAATCGTAAAAAATACGATCTTCAGACAAAACAGTTAAAAGATACGGAAAACCGTGAAAAATATAAAGTATATGGTGAATTAATCAACACTTATGGTTACAATCTTCCCTCTGGCTCAAAGGAATTAACTGCGCTAAATTATTACACGAACCAGGAGATTACCATCCCTTTGGATCCTACCAAAACACCACAAGAAAATTCACAGAAATATTTTGGGAAATATAACAAACAAAAGAGAACTTACGAAGCACTGACAGGACTGATTCAAGAAACCGCAGATGATATTCAATATCTGGAATCTATTAGCAACTCTCTTGATATTGCCAGGAGCGAGGCAGATCTCGCACAGATTAAAGAAGAACTCATACAAACCGGCTATATCCGCAGGAAATATTCTAAAAAGAAGGTTAAGCTTACCAGTAGGCCAATGCATTATATCTCCAGCGATGGCTATCATATGTATGTAGGAAAGAATAATCTCCAGAATGACGAACTGACCTTTTCTTTTGCCTCTGGAAACGACTGGTGGTTCCATGCGAAAGGTGCTCCGGGATCTCACGTGATCGTAAAAACCAACGGTGATGAACTTCCGGATCGTACATTTGAAGAAGCAGGGCGATTAGCTGCATACTACTCTAAGAACCGTGGCAGTGATAAAGTAGAGATTGACTACGTAGAGAAAAAACATGTCAAAAAACCTAACGGTGCCAAACCTGGCTTTGTGGTATACTATACGAACTATTCTCTAATGATTGATTCTGATATATCCAATATAAAAGCTGTGCAAGATTAACTGCACAGCTTTTTCAGATTATCCGATACGTACGGATCTTTTTATCTTTCTCATTACTATGAATCCTGTCACATCTGCCAACAGCCATCCGATTGGAATTGCCCACCAGATTCCCCATACTCCAATCTCTGGAACAGGAGCCAGTATATATGCCAATACGACTCGTGTGCCCAGAGATATCACCGTCAAGACTACTGACATCTCCGGCTTTCCGATAGAACGATAATATCCATATAGAAGGAACAGGATTCCAATGCCACAGTAGAAACTTCCCTCTACCCGAAGATATCCTACACCGACCTGAATAATCTCCTTCTCCTGCGGACTGATGAATATCATCATCAGATAAGCCGCAAAAATAAATACCATTACAGACACGATGATACAAAAAAGCACAGATATCATAACTGCTGAACGGACGCCCTTTTTTACTCTGTCCTCTTTTCCCGCGCCATGGTTTTGCGAAATGAAGATAGAGAAAGCATTACTGAATTCCTGTGCCGGCATGTATGCAAAAGAATCTATTTTTACTGCCGCTGCAAAAGCCGCCATAACAATCGTTCCAAAACTGTTCACCAGACCCTGAATCAGCAAAATTCCGAAATTCATCACAGATTGCTGGATACTGGATGCAAAAGAATATCTCGCCATTTCCGGCATCCGTCCCATAGACTGGCGTGCCCTTTGAATGCTGATTCGAAGCCCAGGCTCTTTCCACCATGTATATATGGCAATTCCGATTCCTGCAGCTATCTGTGAAAATACAGTGGCAAATGCTGCTCCTTCAATTCCCCAATGCAATTTCATGACAAATATCACATCCAGAAGAACATTCAATACAGAGGAAATTCCCAGAAACCAAAGTGGTGTCACAGAATCACCCACTGCACGGAGTAAAAACGCATAATAATTATATAAGAACACAAAGAAGATTCCCCAGAAGATGCTCCAGACGTAATCATGCATCATACCCATTAAAGAATCTGGAATATTTAAGAATCTAAAGATAAAATCTATCTTTACAAAGACCAGGATATTCATCAGTACAGATATTCCACCGACTAAAAGGAAAGATGCCACTATTCCATCCTTCAGCCGCTCATAATCCCTTTTTCCATAATAAAACGAAAATAACGTTCCACTTCCCATACACATTCCTATTAATATAGAAGTCAAAAACGTCATCAAAGTATAGGCAGCTCCTACAGTTGCCAATGCCTCAGCGCCAAGGACCTGCCCTACGATTATCGTATCCACGATATTATAACACTGTTGTAACAGATTTCCCAATATCATCGGTCCCGAGAACAACAGCATTGTTTTCGAGACATTTCCTTCTGTCAGATTCTTCCCCATAACTCTATCTTGACTCTCATCTTATACCTTTTGTTTTTTACTGAGTTCCTGCCAGATAGTCAATGAACTGCTGTGCAGTTCTTCCAGACAATCCACCGTGGCTTAATTCCCACTTATTAGCCTCCAACAGAAGCTTTTCCTCTGGCATCTCAATACCATTCTTTGCTGCCAGCTGGCGTACGATTTCCTGGAATTCCTTCTTGTCCGGTTTTCCAAAATAAATAGTCACACCAAATCTTGCAACCAACGACAGTTTCTCTTGCACGGTATCATTGGTGTGAAGTTCCTCATCCCGATCTTCCTTATCCTTAAAGGTCTCACGAATCAGATGTCTTCTATTAGAAGTTGCATAGATCAGAACATTCTCTGGCTTTCTTTCCAGACCTCCCTCAATTACTGCTTTCAGATATTTGTACTCAATTTCAAACTCTTCAAAAGAGAGATCGTCCATATAGATAATGAACTTATAATTACGGTTTTTGATCTGTGCGATCACATCATTCAGATCCTGAAACTGATGCTTATACACTTCAATCATTCGAAGTCCCTGATCATAATACTGATTCAAAATAGCCTTAATGGATGAAGATTTACCAGTCCCCGCATCACCGAACAACAGGCAGTTATTCGCCTTTCTTCCTTCTACAAATGCCTTGGTATTGTCTATCAATTTCTTTTTTGCAAGTTCATAACCAATCAAATCGTCCAAATGTACATGTGCAATATTTGTAATTGGAACGATCTGTGCACCTTCTTCTGTATGTTCAACACGAAATGCCTTATGAAGTCCAAGCTTACCTACCCCAAATTCTTTATAAAACTGTGTAAGAGTTGCCTTAAATTCCTCTACATCTTTTGTCTTTGCAAGGCTTCTGCTAAGATCACAGATTCTGTCACGGACTCTTCGATTAAATACCTTACCATACCCACTAGTTCCCTGATATTCCATCAGAATTGACAGACATTTGGCATCCAGTGCCTCTTCCAACTCCTTAAAATTATAATCAAATAATTCTTTAAAAATGGCAAAATCATGTAAAGCTACCTGATTAATGCTTCCTTCCACTTCTCCAACAATTTCACAAGAAGTACTGTAAGCATTTTCATGGCTTGCCAACAGATAGGTCAGATAATTGTGCCACAGATTTCCTTCAAATCCATGACTCACTGCCATTTCCAATATCTCATTGACAGACTCGAATAATAATCCTTTCAAGTCTTCCTGATTGTAATAATCGTTGTCATAATTTTCCATAAGAAACGTCATATCCTGAAGAATCTGTCCGTCTTCCATATGTTTGTATAGCATCAATTCATTTGTTCTCATCTTCGTCACTCCCTGGTATTTCTCTATATGTCATCTTCCGCTTAGTAATTTCCTAAGATTTTAAGACTGCGACTCTCTTCTCTCAGTCCGCGGATTGCATTTTTCACAGCCGCATCAGCAAGGTTACCTTCAAAATCAACGAAGAAACGGTATTCCCAGTTTCTTCCCTCAATTGGTCTGGACTCAATCTTGCTCATGTTCAGATCATTATAGATAAAATGCGAAAGTAAATGGTACAAAGATCCGCTTTCGTGAGGCACTTCAAAGCAGATACTGATCTTCTTCGCATCTTTCAAAAATATCTTCTGATTTGTAACAACGATAAATCTTGTAAAATTATTTGGATTATCATTGATATTATCTTCGAGGATCTCCAGTCCATGTACCTTTGCAGCATATGCACTGCAGACCGCCGCCTGAGTCATATCCTGTTCATCAAGGATCTTCTTTGCGGCAATCGCGGTGTTTGCAACACTGATCTGCTGCCAATCACTATGTTCATCCAGATATCTGGATGCCTGCATCAATGCAACACCTTTCGAATATACCCGTTCAATATCTGACAATTTCGTTCCTGGGAGTCCGGACAACGTGTGCGTGATCGGAATAATGGTTTCTGCTACGATATAATTTTCAAATTCTACCAGCAGATCATACATCTCATCTACAGCTCCGGCTGTTGTATTTTCAATTGGAAGCACTGCAAAGTCAGCTGCCCCCTCTTCGATAGACTCCATGGCATCTCGAAATGTCCGCACATAAAAGCTATTGCAGTTTTCTCCAAAATAATCTTGCATTGCAGCCTGACTATAAGCTCCTTCTGTACCCGGGAAAACAATTCTTGCATGTTCTGCATTCAGGCTGTCTACCTCAATAAATGGAAGACGGCCAAGTGCTCCGGCTTCCACCAGCTGCTGATATTGTTTCTTACGACTGATAGACATCAACTGTTCAAATATTTCCCGAATCCCTTTTTTATTAAAATCCGTAGTTGCTTTTGCTGCTACATTCTGTAATTTATCATGTTCCCGCTGACGGTCAAATACCTTAATCCCGTTACGAATCTTATATTCTCCCACCTCTTCGGTAAGTTTTGATCTTTGCTCATATAACTCTACGATCTGATCATCTACCTGATCTAATTTCTCTCTTAATTCCTCTAATGTCGACATCTGGCAATCTCCTTTACACAAACTAATCTGTATTATAATACATTTTTCGCATAAAATCCACCTTCCATTGGCATACTTATTGTTATGAGACACAATTTTTTAACTTGTGGAACTGCTGGCTGGTGCATGGAAATCCTTTTTACCGGCCTTCGTTCTCTTCGTGAAGACAATCCGAAACTTACTGGGAATACTTCTATCTGGATGTTCCCCATCTACGGAATGGCTAGCTTTCTATCTCCAATCTGCAGGCGATTAAAAGGAAAGAGTATATGGTTAAGAGGAGGGGTCTATACATGTTGTATTTTTATTGGAGAATATGTCACAGGCTCTTTTCTGAAGAAACATAATGCCTGCCCATGGGATTATAGTAATGCTCCGTTAAATATTGATGGTCTGATACGACTGGACTATGCACCTCTATGGTTCGGCGCTGGACTGTTGTTCGAAAAAATTCTCAACAAACATTGAAAATCTTTCGCATTTATTATATGATGTATGAAAGATTTTCGATGTGGGAGGTTATTATGAGACACTTGATGAGTCCACTGGATTTTTCCGTGGAAGAACTAGACAAATTAATGGATCTGGCGGTTGATATTGAAGCCAATCCAACGAAATACGCGCATGCCTGTGAGGGGAAGAAATTAGCGACCCTCTTCTATGAACCAAGTACAAGAACAAGATTAAGTCATGAAGCTGCCATGTTGAATCTGGGCGGGAGCATTCTCGGATTTTCATCTGCAGATTCCAGTTCTGCCGCCAAGGGAGAAAGTGTATCCGATACCATCCGTATGATTTCCTGTTATGCAGATATCTGTGCAATGCGCCACCCAAAAGAAGGCGCACCTATGGTAGCCAGCAAGCATGCTACAATCCCTGTAATCAATGCAGGCGATGGCGGGCATCAGCATCCGACCCAGACACTGACCGATTTATTGACCATTCGTTGTCTAAAAGGTCATCTCGACAATATGACCATTGGTCTTTGTGGGGACTTGAAGTTTGGCCGTACGGTTCACTCTTTGATTCATGCATTAGTCAGATATCCGGGCATCAGATTTGTTTTGATTTCACCGGAAGAATTAAGACTTCCAAGCTATATCCGCTCCGATGTTCTGGACAAGAATCATATTCCATATGAAGAAGTTGTTCGTCTGGAGGATGCAATTCCGAATCTGGATCTACTCTATATGACTCGTGTACAGAAAGAACGTTTCTTCAACGAAGAAGACTATGTAAGAATGAAGGACTTCTATATTCTGGATGCCAAGAAAATGCAGCTGGCCAAAGAAGACATGTATGTTCTCCACCCACTGCCACGTGTCAATGAGATCTCTGTTGAAGTTGACGATGATCCAAGAGCAGCTTATTTTAGGCAGTCCCAGTATGGTGTATATATTCGTATGGCATTGATATTGACATTGTTAGAAATCGAAGTATAGGGGGATATGAACATGGTAAATAACACTTTGAATGTAGGACGTATTGAAGAGGGATTTGTATTAGATCATATTCAGGCCGGCAAAAGTATGGAAATCTATAAATACCTTCACTTAGATAAATTAGACTGCTGTGTTGCTATTATTAAAAACGCAAAAAGCAGTAAAATGGGCAAAAAAGACATTATGAAGATTGAATGCCCAATTGATTTTATTGACCTGGATGTATTAGGATTCATCGACCACAATATCACGATTAATATTATTAAGGATTCTGAGATTGTAGAGAAGAAATCCCTGCATCTTCCAAAAAAGATTACGAACATCATCCGATGCAAGAATCCAAGATGCATTACCTCTATTGAGCAGGAATTGGACCACGTATTCGTATTGACCGATCCTGAAAAAGAAATCTATCGATGCATGTACTGTGAAGAAAAATACGATGGCAATCGAAAATAAAAAGCAAGCAAGACGATAAGCCGGGTTATGTCGTTGAGTAATCATCTATCTAGACCCACCGTTGCCGATGGGTTCCAGCGACCTACCTAAGACGTGACGGGCCGCCACATTGTCTTTATCCGGTCTTGCTTCGGATGGGGTTTACATATGCCCCTGCTGTTACCAGCAAGGCGGTAGTCTCTTACACTGCCCTTCCACCCTTACCTGTGCAGAAGGAGTCTTCTGCACGGGCGGTTCATTTCTATTGCACTTTCCTTGGAGTCGCCTCCACCGGACGTTATCCGGCATCCTGCCCTGTGAAGCCCGGACTTTCCTCACCTGCTGCCTTTCGGCACTTACAGCTGCGATTACTTGTCTTACTTGCCTTGGTTACTATATCACATCTTATTTTAAAATACAATTCTTATTTTGCAATTCCCTCATCCACGATCAGATCATTCCCATCAGCCGCCGTTGTCGCCAATGTATCACATCGTTCATTCTGAGGATGTCCATCATGACCTTTTACCCAGATAAATGTAACATGATGAGGTTCCTTTGCTTTTAATAAACGTTTCCACAGATCGACATTCTTGACCGGTTCATTCTTTCCCCTCTTCCATCCCTTTTTCATCCATCCGTCAATCCAATGCTGATTAAATGCATCCACGACATATTTGGAATCTGAGTAAAGTTCTACCTCACATGACCGGTTCAAAGCTTCCAGCCCGGCTATCACTGCCATCAGTTCCATCCGGTTATTCGTGGTACGCTGATATCCCTGGGAGATTTCTTTTGTGTGCAGTTCTCCTCTTGAGTCTACATATTCCAGAACTGTTCCATATCCTCCTGGTCCATCCGGATTCCCCCGGGCAGCGCCATCTGTATATATTTTTACCTGCATTTACATACTCCTTTCAAACACCTGTTGTGGTCGGATCACATGCATCACTCGATTTTTGTATTCTTCCGCAGCCGGATTCTCCATCAAACGTTCATATATATCATAATCTTCCCACATATGCATAGGGAAGATACATCTTGTATCCGTATGCTTCATAAAATAATCAAGTCCCCAGTAATATTGTTCGCCCTGCCTCGGATCCAGCGGCACAAAAGCCACATCTATCCTCTCTCCCTCTATCTTCCCGATCTCATTCTGAAACATTCGCTTCATCATCAGATTATAAGTTTCACTTTCCTCTTCCCAGTGCCACCAGTTCAGATCTCCGGCATGATAGATCACTTTGTCACGAAAGCGTACAAAGAACGCTACACCCTCATCGGTAGAGCGAAGCGTTCTAATCTGTAACTCATCTACTTGTATTTCCTGACGAGGCCCTATATAAATAGTCTTGCCATCCGGTCCTTCCGCCATAATATCATCTGACAAAATATATTGTATATTCTTATACCTGTCTGCCCATTGGAAAATTTCTTTTTTAAAATGATCATAATGAACATGGCTGGCAAATACATAGATTTTCTTTTCTTCTGTAATTGGAGGAAGATATCCTTTATAATAATCAAAGATCAGGACAATATCTTTCTCTTCCACCACATATCCACTATGGTTCAAATAAGTAATACGCATTCTTTTAAGCCTCTCCCTGAATGACATCTACTGCATGCATGATCTCTGGAAGCAGATAACGGAGACTTTCCTTAACTGCCTGCGGCTTACCCGGCAGATTAACAATCAATACATCCTTACGGATACCAGCTGTACTTCTATTCAGCATAGAACGCTTTGTCAGCTGCATGGTATGGGCACGCATAGCTTCCGGAATGCCAAGCAGCGGTCTTTCTACCACATCCATGGTTGCTTCCGGTGTACAGTCTTCCGGACCGCATCCAGCTCCGCCTGTCGTCAGGACAAGATCTGTCAGATGCCCATCTGCCAATCTCTCCATGACTGTTGATAACACTTCTCTATCTGTTGGAAGAGCTCTCATAAATACAATCTCAAGTCCTGCTTCTTCCACGATCTTCTTAATCACTTCTCCACTCTTATTTTCTTCATTTCCTCTGTATATATCAGTGTTCGCTGTGATAATCGCAACTCTCATATTGTACCTCCATCTAATTTTTCATCAGTGTTCATATATTTTATATATTATATCTTTTACAGAAATAATGCAATGATAACCGTGCAAATTCCAGCAACCCCCATTGCGACTCCGCTGACTGCACCTTCTACTTCTCCAATCTCGAGTGCTTTCGCCGTTCCTATTGCATGACTTGCGGTCCCAAAAGCAACACCTGTTGCCACTGGATCTTTGAGACGAAATAATTTGATCAAAAACGGATGGATGATTGCACCGACAGTTCCACAGATGATCACTGCCATCATCGTGATGGATTTTAATCCGCCTAATTGCTCCGATACATCCAGGGCAATCGCCGTGGTCACAGACTTTGGAAGTAGCGAATATATCATCTCCTCATGCATTACCAGCATACGGCACAAGATTACTGTACTTCCCATCGACAAGATGCTTCCAAGCAGGCATCCGATTACAATTGGGAAAAATTGTTCTTTCAGAACCGCCCGCTGCCTGTAGATGGACAACCCAAGCATCGCAGTCACCGGTACAAGAAACATGGATACAAATTGTGCTCCTTCCATATAATCATCGTAAGAGATATGTAACACCTTCATCACAAGAACACAGATTACCATGGCAATCAAAAGCGGATTTGCAATCGGTGATTTTATTTTCTTCGACACCTGTCCGCCGATATAGAAGGAAAAGACAGTTAACAACACACCAAACAAAGGATTTGACCAGATTTCACTCATGATTCTTTTCTCCTTTTTCTCCTATTTTTTTCATACAGATCTGAACAGCCCTCACAGATGCATAGGTTCCAAGGAATGTCAGAACCAATGAGATCATCACAACCACAACAAACCCTACGATCTGCCCTTTTAAAAGTTCTAGATCCTCAATCATTCCTATTGACAACGGCACAAAGACTAACGCCATATTGGACAGCAGAAAATCTCCTGTCTCCTGAATCTGTTCTTCTTTTAGTGTCTTTGTTCCTAGTAACAATGCAAGTATCAATATCGCCATGACACTGCTTGGAAATGTAATCGGAAGCAGCGAAACGATAAACTCTGCTATAAGACAAAGACACAAAATAATACTTAATTGCTTTAATATTTTTCTATGCATATTCTTTCTCCCTGCTTTTATCATTTGCATCACATTAGATTGAACGCACTGTAACAGTATAACATAAAAACAGCGCCAAGTTCTACCCCTGGCGCCATTTCTGTATTCACTTTCTCGAAATCTGGTCCATAGATTTCCAATGTTACATTGCTTTATGATACAGCATCTCAATATCTTTTAATGTAGACTGTCTTGGATTAGCAGCAATATTACCACTCTTCATTGCATCTGCCGCCATCTGTGGAATCTTATCTTCTGTCACACCAACCTCTGATAATGTCTTTGGAATTCCAAGATCCGCATTCAGCTTCTTAATCTCTTCTACCAGCATCTCCGGTCTGAAATCAGAAACAGGTTCCTTTTTCTCACGGATGTAATTGTAGATCTTTTCATACCGGCCGTGATCTGCAAGTGCATTATATTCTACAATGACTGGAAGAAGAATCGAATTCGCCACGCCATGTGGAACACCGAAGAACGCACTGACCGGATGGGACATAGCATGGACATTGCCAAGTCTTGCCCATGCAAATGCAATACCAGCGAACATACTTCCTGACATCATCGCGCAGGCAGCTTCTTCATCTTGACGGTTTGCGACGAATCGGCGGATATTTCCTCCTATCAGCTCCATAGCTTTTTCTGCCATCGCATCTGAGAATGGAGATGCTCCCAGAGAAGTATATGCTTCCCAGGCATGGATCAGCGCATCAATACCACAAGATGCTGCAATTGATGGTGGTACAGACATGATCATCTCTGGATCCAGCAATGCGTATTTTGGAAGCAACTCGTAACTGAATACTGTTAATTTATAATTTCTGGAGGTATCCGTAATAACAGAAAATGCAGTAACCTCGCTTCCGGTTCCTGCCGTAGTTGGAATCGCAATGATTGGTTCAATGGGACCTGGTACCAGATGTGCGCCTTCATATTCCACAATAGATCCACCATACCTTGCCAGTACACCAACTGCTTTCGCCACATCCATCGGACTTCCTCCACCTAATGCTACAATACTGGTCGCTCCAGACTCTTTATATATCTTCGTTGCCGCATCCACCATATCAACCGTTGGATTCGGTAAAATATCCAGGAATGTGCAAGTCTCAATTCCCGCATCTTCAACAATTTTCTGAATCTTCTCAACAACTCCTAATTTTTCCAGGCCATGGTCAGAAATAATCATCATTTTTTTAGAACCACATTTTTCCAGCAATTCTGGCAGTCTCTTTAATGAGCCCATTCCAAACACGATGTCCTGAGGTACTTTAAACGTATAATCCTTCATTTTCCAATCTCCTTTGTTCCTTCAATTTAACATAAAAAGGAGTCACATAGAAACATGTGACTCCTTTGTCATGACTATTATACTACTTTTCTCCTCAGATTCAAGTCCTTTTTCCACAGATGCATGCGAAAGTTCTGTGGCATACATCCTTACATTTTCTCTTAATTCCATGTTTCATTACACGGAAGATTCCCCACATACCGGATTCTACATCCCATTTCAGACTTCCGGACCGATATAGGTAATCTCCCGGACAGGAAGCACCCTCTTTCAATTCCAGATTGAATGTATTTCCGATGCTGACTGCTCCTTGTACAGAGATGATTCTGGAATGAGAATCCTCTGGCTGCTCCTTCCACTCATGTCCATGTATGCAAAATCCAACATTTCTAGGTTTATCAGCCGGCATCATCGTACGGAAGATGACTCGATCTCCTGCATAAGCTCTGAATAACGGGGTTGCCGGATCACCATGAACTTTACTGCTGAATATCTTCGCAATTCTTGAATCCCGTTTTAGTCTGTTTGCATATCTTTCCGAGCGATAATTGTATCCCTTTTCTCCTGTATCTTCTGCATCTACTTCTTCCCTTTCGCCTGCTGCTGTCTGAATCAGCTTATTCTCTTTATCCAGCAGAAGAATTCCGTTTTGTACCAATACTACACACTCGCGGAAATGCTCTGCATCCGGCGGCACAATGACAGCTTCTTCATCATAGATTGCTTTCTTAGGAGATGAATTCTGATACCACTTTGATCCTGCCGGTTCTATTAAAATTGTTCCGAAGAGTCATATAGCGGATCATATTGTAGGACCTGCGGATTCAGTGAAACGCGCATTGATGGCCTGTGGGCAATATCCAACGGTACTTTCGGATAATCATAATATGGAACTGGTTTTCTCGGATCAAACAGATTGTGAAGCGTTACTTCAATCCAGTCACCCGCGTTTGCCCTTAGGATCAAAGGTCTTGGTCTTTGCTTTCCAGTCAGAACTCGTTCTGCATCATCAATCGGAACAAAAAGCAGTCCATCGGGGTCATGATCCCCATATTCATTATATAGAATATTCTTTTGAATTGCTGCAACTTCATAACGGCGTATGACAGCATTTCTTCCGGGACATGGCGGAAGCGGAAGAATCTGATTTTTCTCCTTACATAATGGCTTCAGACATTTTTCCTGATGCTGATACACACGGATAATTCCCCATAATCCTAACCAGGCATCGTCAATTCCACCAAAATAATACAGATAATCCCCCGGACCATACGACTTTGTAATCCGAATATTGAATGCTTCTGATATCCCCAGTGTCTGAGAAGCTACATCTGGTGACACGATATCTGCAACTTCTTTTTTCCAAGACATCCCAGTAATATTCAGAGCATGCTGTTCTTCATGTGCCCCATCCAGCAGGCGGATCATCAATTCATCTCCCGGATACGTCTCCAAAACTGGCGTTGCAGGATCCCCATGAACATAAGAACTAAAAATATAAGCCGGATCATTATTTCCAGAAAGTCTCTCCCGCATTGGTTCACAGCGATAATTGATCCCCATCACTCCAGGATCATCATGAGATCCAGGAACTTCCGGCGGATTCAGCGCTTTTCCCTTCTTATCAAAAAGCAATGCAAAATCATGGACAAATAAAGCATACTCCCGGAACGATGTTCCATCACGCCTGCGTATGACTGCTTTGGTACCATATGGCAATATTTCTCCTGTGCGTATATCGTGAAATGTTGCACCTGCTTCTTCTATGACTAAAGCGCCAAACACTCTATGCTGCTGGTGTGAATTTGCGAATAGATGATCATGGAAGAATACCGTTCTTAACTCCGTATTAGCAAAGAAACGTTCTATCAATGTCTCATACTGTCTTGCTCCTGCAATATTATTCCATCCATTCGCTGCTCCATCAGATACAATCGTGTCGAATTTTACCAGATGAATATGGTATCCCACGATATCCGTTTTTGTCTCCATCTGGAATGGACTCGCATTTAAATATTCCGGCAGAAGATTTGTCAATCTCACTTCAATACAATCACCTGCATTTGCCCGGATGACAAGCGGTTCTACCTGAATCTGTTCTTTTTCTACTTTTCGAATATAGGATTCCAATCCCCCATGTTTTTCCAGTTCTTCCTTCATTACAAAGAATCTTCCCTGGGGATCATGCCATCCGTAACGATTGTATACTACCTTCGCCTGTACCAGCGCAATCTCAAAAATCTTCACCTTTTCATCCGTTTCTCCCCAACATTCACATCCATCATCTCCAGGGGAACGAGCATCGGTATAACATGGACAGGTATCTGTATAGAGCGCTCCAGGCTCAAAGTCTTCTACAAAATTCGCCCGTTCCAGTTCTGTTGGCTCAATCTGGTTATCACCTTCATTATCAACGATTCCCAACGGTGGTTGCAATGGTCTTTCTCCCGATTCACCTTGAATAAAATTCGGATATCCCGGATGTTCCTTTTCTTTCTTTGGCGGAAGAACTCTGTCTTTTAATGGCTGTAATGGCGGGATAACCGTTCCGTCTGGCAGGCATCCTGTTCCATCCTGCAGTCTGTCATAGATTCTCCACAAGGTCCACATTCCTTCATGGAAATGCGGATACAAATGGCAATGGAAAATGACATCCCCAATCGTTCTGTTCAGACTCCCTGCTCCGTGCAAGATATCCAACGTATAACATTCCTGAGGACTGATGGAAATAGAATCTATGATCGTAGAATTCGGATTTTGTCCTTCCAGTCTCCACTGATGATTGTGCAGATGGAATACATGCGTCTCTTTGATTCCTCCATGAACCAGACGGATCTTCGCCGGATCCCCTACATACGCCTTCAGGATCGGTGGCGCCGGATCTCCATAGACCCAGGAACTCATGGAAATATCTTCTCCCGTATCTGCATGTTCTTCTGTCAGCGGCATTCGGTTCCTCATGGGTTCTGCACGATAGCTGATTGCTGTTGTAGCAGAGGGAAGCCCTGTATGAGGATCTTTCGGCTGATTACCATCTTTGTCTTTGATTTCCAGTTCATCATGGAAAAATACCGCATATTCCCGAAAAGCAGGTTTCCAGGGATGATAGATATCTGCAAACAATCCACTTTCCAGCTCTTTTCCGCTCTCTGGGTCCAGCCATCTGGATTCTGCTTCTTCCACAATAATCGCACCAAATAATCCATGTACATTCGTACCATCTTCACTACTTCTGGTATCTCCCATATCCTGAAACAGATAGACTCCTTCTCGATCTGCATACCATGTATATAAAATCTGATTCTGCGTTGTTGTATCCTTATTATATCCTACACTGGCGCCATCCGAAGTCTGGACGTCATAAGCCAGTCCCTGTACATGTATAGACAATGGCCGATTCAACGAATGAGAGAAAATAATCTCTACTTTCTCTCCTACATTTGCCCGGATAACCAGTGGCTTCACTTCTTCATAAGGCTGTGGAATATCTTTCTGAAAATTCCGGATTGCATTTATGCATATTCGATCTGCATCCTTCTTTAACACATAGAGAAGACCATTTGGGTCATGATCTCCATATTTATTATATACAATCGGAATTTCTATCGCCTCTATCTCATAGCAGCGGACTTTTCTGCGCAATGAGTAATCACATAATTCCAACATCTTTTAGTAGGTCCTTTCCATTCCACATTCCAAGATTCGGATATAGTGATTGGCTTCCCGTAACACATGGTCCGCCAATAATGGTAATATGAGGGATGCAATCTCACAATTCAGAATACCTTCTGCTCCTGCCTCTTTGAATTTTCGATACTTTAATGTCTCTTCCAGAGATTTTCTCCGTATCCCATCCATCGCCTTACAATTCTGCGTCCTTGCCATTTCAAGTAATTCGCCATATTCCACTGCAAAATGATCTGCCGATTCGATTAATTCTGTCTCTGTCGGGTCGAGAAGTCCCCGGATAAACCATGCATGTTCCATCATGATCTGATTCCAGAACATCTCCTGATCTCTGATTTTTTTATAGGATACTCGCTGATCTTCAACCAAGTCAGTCAAAATTGACCGGTACAATTTTGCTTCCCTTAAAATGTGCTGGATTAACAATGGATAATTAAATGTAAATAAACATCCTTCCTCCACTTCTCTTAAGATACTTTCCTTAAATCCTATCAATTCATCCAACAAATGAATAGCCTTTCGATTCAACTGATCGATCGAACGTATCATTCTTTTGTGTCTATTGCCAGAACAATCTGCTTCAAGCTGTTGTTCTGCCATTGTAATTCTATGGTCAATCGAAATTCCCGTTAACTGACTAGTTCTTCTCTCTGCCTGAAGTGTGAACTGTGTGACCAGTTCTTGTGATTTCAATATCTCATGGTTCATCAGGCCACAATTAAACTGCATGACCTGACGCAACAGATTCTCGAACTCATTACGCAGTCGGTCTGCTCTTTGAATCCACTGTGTTTCTTTGCATGGGAATCCTGCCTCAAGAAACAATGCGTGTTCCTTCATGATTCTTGCAAAAAACAGGTGTGTTTCTATTGATAATGTTACATAATTTTCCATCATCTTGCATATTCCTGTTATTTATTTTTCTCTATAATATATGTAGGAATCTATAAAGTGTCAGATGATGATGCATACCAGTCCGCCATTACTGTCATTTACAATTTTCTGCATGGTATCCTGAAGTTTTTCCTGACTTTCATCATTGATCATTGCCATCTTATTCCTCATTCCATCCATTACCAGTTCTTCAATGGATTTTCCAAAGATATTCGTTCCCCAGATACCTCCTTCCCGCTCCTTTGTATCTTTAATATATCGTATCAAATCTTCTGCTTGCTGTTCACTTCCCACGATCGGTGCTATTTCTGTCTCAATATTAGCCCGGATCAGATGAATAGATGGAGCCTCTGAATGAATCTTAACTCCGTATTTGTTACCTTGTTTAATAATCGTCGGTTCTTCTAATGTAATCTCTTCTTTTTTCGGGCAGACCATCCCATACCCTTTCATCTTTACAGCAGAAAATGCATCTCGTACTCCTTCATATTCTGCTTTTAACTCCGACAGACTTTTCATTGTCGAAATCAATTCATATTGTCCGGCTATATGTGTCCCTGTCAATTCACTCAACATCTCATAATAAAACTTCTCTGCTACAGCAATCCGAACTTTAACACATCCCGTATCCATTTCGATACAATCTACTTTCATATCTTCTATATATGAACTGTCTGGTTTCTCAATTCCGGCCGCAGCATCTTTAATCTCGCAAAAATGACCCATAACATTTTTTATATGTACCAACATATCTTGCTTAATTTTATGATCTCTCGAGAGCATCTCTGTCCATTTCGGAATATAGAATTGAATTTCTGATATTGGGAATTCATAGAGCACAGCCTCCATAATCCGCATAATATCTTCTTCTTTTAACTGTTCACAATTCACCGGTAATGCACATACCCCCATCTGTTTTTCCCATTCTTCTACAGTCTGCTTTGCCTCATCCCCATATGGCTTCTTAGAATTAACCAGTACAATAAATGGCTTGCCAATACTCTGCAACTCCCGGATTGTTTTCTCGGTTCCGTCACGATAATTTTCTTTTGGAATATCTGTAATTGAGCCATCTGTTGTCACTACTATTCCTATCGTTGCATGATCATGAATCACCTTTCTGGTTCCGATGGCTGCTGCTTTTGTAAAGGGAATCTCATGATCGAACCAAGGCGTTTTTACCTGTCTTTCTTCATTCCCCTCAATATGTCCTGATGCTCCTTCTACCATATATCCCACACAATCAATCAAACGCACCTTCACTGTGACATCATCTGACACCTGAATTTCGGCCGCTTCCTTAGGAACGAATTTGGGTTCTGTTGTCATAATAGTACGTCCAGAAGCAGACTGCGGCAATTCATCCCTTGTCCGTTCTTTGCCATGCTCATCCTTCATATGTGGTAATACCAGAACATCCATAAATCGTTTGATAAATGTTGATTTTCCCGTCCGCACCGGTCCTACAACTCCTATGTATATCTCTCCGTTGGTCCTTGCCTGTATATCTTTGTATAAATGATACTGATCCATTGTCCTGACTCCTTTACGTCTATGCTGTTAGAATATATGCGGTCTATTTTTGATTTAGACTAAGAAAATCAGCTGGAAATATCTGGATAAACGCAAGATTTTCAATCAAAAATTATTACATTTATCAATACATTTTACCCAATTCTGGCATTAATAATAGAACTAATTGTTGGGGCAATAAAATTCGTGGATTTTATTTTAAGTTCATGTTAAGATATGCTCAAACAAATGACGAAAGGGGAAGTCTTATGAATCTATATCATTTAAGATATTTTGTAACACTGGCCCACTTAGAACATTACACGAAAGCAGCGGAGATATTATCAATCACTCAACCAAGTCTCAGTCATGCCATCTCTTCTCTCGAAAAAGAACTTGGGGTAAAATTATTCGAAAAAGATGGTCGCAATGTTGTTCTGACCAAATGCGGGCAGGCATTCCTAGATGATGTTGAACATTCGCTCTGTATACTGGATTCATGTATTAACAAGTTACAAATGACGGGAAGCGGTGAAGGACATATTGACATCGCCATGCTTCCTTCTCTCAGTACTATTGTTTCTCGCCATGCAAAAGATTTTCTAGATTCACAACCGGATAAAGGAATTGACTTCTATTTTCATACATCTACCGGATTGACTTCAGATATTCTTCATGGATTAAAAAAACGCCGCTATGATATCGCTTTCTGTACACTGCAGGAAAATGAACCTTTGATTGATTTTGTTCCAATTTCCAAACAAAAGCTGGTGCTCATTGTACCCAAAGGTCATCCCTTGGAAAATCGAGATTCTGTAGATCTTGCAGAAACTCTCCCTTATCCTCAGATTATGTTCTCAAAAGAAAGTGGACTAGAACCTGTGATAGACAAATTATTCGAAGATTGTGGCGGACGTCCCAAAGTTGCCTACTCCATAGGCGACGACCAGATTGTGGCAGATCTTGTAAGTGCTGGATTTGGAATCGCAATTATTCCACACATGCCAACATTAAATAATATGCCAGTTAAAATCATTGAGATTACAAATTCCACCTGGGAGCGTATTTTTTACATGGCAACTTTAAAAAATGTATATCAGGCACCTATTGTTCATGAATTCAAACAGTTCATAGAAAAAAAGAACGGAGGTCTTTAAAAACCTCCGTTCTTTTTATTCTTTCCAAGGTAAAGCAGTATGTTCAGCTTTACTATCTCGAAGCATAAGTTCGTTCACAGCTTCTCTTGGATCTTTATTTTCAAATAATACTTCATTTACTTTATTGATGATTGGAAGCGAAACATCATATTTTTCTCCTAATTTTACAGCTGCTTTCGTAGAATATACACCTTCAACCACCATCTTGACTTCATCCATTGCCTCCTGCATACTCATTCCCTGACCTATAAGGTAACCTGCCTTTCGGTTACGGCTATGCACACTGGCACATGTTACGATCAGATCACCGATACCTGTAAGTCCTGTAAAACTTTCAATTGCACCGCCCATCTTAACACCGAGTCTTGCAATCTCTGCAATTCCTCTGGTAATAAGAGCTGCTTTTGTGTTATCACCATATCCCAATCCATCTGCAATTCCAGCTGCCAGAGCAATAACATTCTTAAGTGAACCACCTAGTTCCATTCCCAGAATATCCGGGCTTGTATATACACGGAACACTTCACTCATAAACATTTCCTGAAGATAATCTGCCGTCTTCTTAGTTCTTGCCCCAATGACAACCGTTGTCGGAAGGCCTCTTCCTACTTCCTCTGCATGGCTCGGTCCTGACAATACTGCCACATCTGCCTGAGGTATCTCTTCCTCAATCTGCTGCGAAAGAGTCATTAATGTACTTTCTTCGATTCCTTTTGCCACATCCACGATGATCTGTCCTTCTGCAATAAAAGGACACATATTACGAGAAGTACTTCTTGTAAATGGAGACGGAACCGCAAGAACCACAAAATCTTTTCCCTTTACAGTGCTTTCGATATCCGTTGTGAACATCATATCTTCTGGAATCTTAACGCCAGGAAGTTTACTTTCATGTTCCCTCTTTTCCGAAAGCATCTTTACCTCATCTTCATTGATTGACCAGACCGTTACCTGATGACCATTTTTGTGGAGCAAAAGTGCCAAAGCAGTTCCCCAGCTTCCTGCTCCCATAATGCCTACATTTGCCATAATCGTATCCGTTCCTTTCTTTTATTACTTATTTATTTTTTCCGACGCTTAATTTATTCTCCGTGCCAGATAATAATCTTTGAATATTTGCTCTATGTTTAAAGAAGGCTGACAGCATCAAGAACGCAGCAATCGCATACATCTCACAGAGATAATTCGCTGCCACTCCAAATCCTCCCATCTGTCCATATACCACAACTTCCACAAGATATATAATAACAACCGCAAGAGAACCTAATGAAACATATCTTGTTACGCCTACAATTGCTACAAATGCCACCAGACAAATCAGTACCATCCACACATTTGTTGTACTGACCAGAAGCCCTGCTGTTGCCGCAATTCCTTTTCCTCCTTTAAATTTGAGATAAAATGGGTAGTTATGCCCAAGAACTGCCCCCATACCTGCATACATTGCAAGAAGCGGTATCATATCGGCATGGGTCTTGCCATAAAGGAGGTGAACTATAACCACAGCAAACACGCATTTAAAACAATCGCCAAGGAAGGTAACCAAGCCTGCTTTCCAACCCATTGTGCGAAGCGCATTGGTTGTCCCGGCATTGCCGCTTCCCTGTTTACGAATATCAATATTATGCATCTTCCCATATATATATCCTGTCTGAAATAATCCAAACACATATCCGATCATTACACATATCAAACGTTCCATAACTAGTGATCCTTTTCCTTTCTTTCTCGAATAAAGAATTTCAGAGACGTTCCTCTGAATCCGAATGCCTCTCGAATCTTATTCTCAAGATATCTTGTATATGAGAAATGCATCAATTCTTTGTCATTTACAAATATAACGAATGTTGGCGGTTTAACTGACACCTGCGTAATATAATATAGTTTTAGTCTCTTTCCTTTGTCAGAAGGAGGCTGCTGCATCGCTACTGCCTCCGCCATGATTTCATTAAGGACACCCGTTGCTACACGCATGGTCTGATTTTCAATAATCATATCAATCATATCATACAATTTAGGCAGACGCTGCCCTGTCTGTGCAGAAACATACATGATTTCGGCATATGGCATAAAAGACAGCACACGCCGAATCTCATTCTCATATTCCCGCATGGTCTTATCATTCTTCTCAATAGCATCCCACTTATTGACAACTATGATAATCCCTTTTCCGCGTTCATGGGCAATTCCTGCAATCTTTGCATCCTGTTCTGTGACACCTTCTGTGGCATCAATGACCACCAGCACCACATCTGCCCGTTCTACAGCAGTTACCGTGCGGATAATGCTATAACGTTCAATTTCTTCTTTAATCTTATTCTTTCTTCGAAGACCTGCCGTATCGATAAAAACATATTCTTTTCCATCGTGAACAATCTCTGTATCAATTGCATCTCTGGTTGTTCCGGCTACATTGGATACAATGACTCTCTGTTCACCTAATAACTTATTAATGATCGATGACTTTCCAACATTGGGCTTACCTACGATTGCTACTCTCGGACGTTCATCCTCTTCTTCTTCCCCAGAATGTTCTGAAAAATACTTTGCCACCTCATCCAGCATATCTCCCATTCCAAGTCTGGATGCTGCTGATATTGGCATCGGGTCTCCAATCCCGAGATTATAAAATTCATAGACATCCGGCATAAACTTGTCAAAATTGTCGACTTTATTTACTGCCAGAACAATTGGTTTTCCAGATCTTCTTAACATATCTGCAACTTTAGAATCTGAATCCACAAGTCCCTGACGGACATCTGTCAAAAATATGATTACATCAGCAGTATCAATCGCAATCTGTGCCTGTTCTCTCATCTGTGATAAGATGATATCTTTACTCTCCGGTTCAATACCACCGGTATCAATCAAGGTAAATTCTTTATCCAGCCAGGAAACATCTGCATAAATTCGGTCTCTGGTCACACCAGGCGTATCTTTCACAATTGAGATCATCTCACCGGCTAAAACATTAAAAAGAGTTGATTTTCCGACATTCGGTCTCCCCACAATAGCCACAACTGGTTTACTCATGTTAAAACTCCTATTCTAATATCTCATTGACAATAACATCTATAAAATCTTGTCCGCTTGATTTTACAATATCTGCCCGCACTTGTAAAGCATCTTCCACCTGCGCAAGCGTAATATCATCCAAAAACACCTCTTCCTGACTGCGGAACATGTTACATGGCAACAATAATCTGTCCCCCAGCTTTTGATTCTGTAACTGATGAATCAAATCCTGACCTGTAATCAATCCGGACACTGTAATCAATTCTCCGAAAAAATCATTGCGAATCGGATAGACATGTATTTGGGTATTGGAATACTTCTCTTCTATCTTGGAAGCCATCTTTTGTATATATGGATATGCCAGAAACCCTGTTGCAATTGAAAGTTCCCTGTCGCGATCATCCCCATCTACTTTTTCATAAGCTTCTTCGAATTCATTTTCCAACAACCGCAACATTCCCACACCATTCTCCAGCTGCAGATATCCATCATACCGCTCTTCTTCTGGCATCTCTTCTCCTGCTAAAATATACCATTCATCTCCGGCATGAATAAAATGGATTCCATATTCTTCGTAGAACTTGTCCTGCCACCTATGGATCGTATCTAAGATCTTGACTGCATCCTCACGGGTAAATGGTTCCAAAGGATACAGACCCTCTCTGTATTTGGTAAGCCCTACCGGTACAACAGATACGCTTTGCAGGCACGGAACATATTTTGATAAATCTCGAATGCTTCTTTCTAACTCCTCGCCATCATTAATTCCTTTACATAATACAATCTGCCCATTCATCTGAATCCCGCTCTCATACAGTGTATCCACTTTTTTTAAAGCATCTCCGGCGAAACGGTTATGGAGCATCTTACAACGCAGCTCTGGATTTGTTGTCTGAAAAGAGATATTAATTGGCTCCAAATGATAACGAACAATACGTTCTATATCATGATCACTCATATTTGTCAGTGTCACATAATTCCCCTGTAAAAAAGAAAGTCTGGAGTCATCATCTTTAAAATATAAGGTATCTCGCATTCCCTCCGGCATCTGATCAATGAAACAGAACATGCATTTATTATGGCAAGAGCGATATTCATCCATAAACCCCTGTTCAAACTCAATTCCCAAATCTTCTTCGTAATCTTTCTCTATCTCAAGTTCCCATTCTTCACCATTTGGCTTTTCAATCAAAAGAACTAACTCTTCATCATTAACATAAAAATGATAATCGAACACATCTTCAATTTCATTATTATTTATAGAAATTAATTTATCTCCTGCCTCAATTCCTAATTCATCTGCAATGCTTCCCGGCAAGACATCTTTTATTATATGCTCATGCTTCATACATTTGCTCCTTATGAACTTTTGTCATTACTATAGCACACCTTCTTCAAATAGTCCAATCTGTAGTTGACCTTTTTATAGTAAAAGTGATATAAATAACTTACAACATAATATAAAATTCTAAAATACAGGAGATTACTATGCCGAATATTAAATTAATGGAAAATGCGCTTCCGATAGCGCCATTAAAAATTGCTGCTCTTGATTCATGTAAAGACCTTGGACAAAAAGTCAATGATTATATCGTTCAATTTAGGCAGCAGACATTAAAAGAATCTTTGGATTCCCCTCTTTTTTCCAGTTATCAGTTAGATAACTATCTGGTCAAATGTAATTGTCCGCGTTTTGGTTCTGGAGAAGCCAAGGGACTAATTAGTGAATCCATTCGAGGAAAAGACCTGTTCATCATGGTTGATGTATGTAATTACAGCCTGACTTACAAGGTAAATGGACATCTTAATCACATGTCTCCGGACGATCATTATCAAGACTTAAAACGTATTATCTCGGCTGCTAACGGTAAAGCACATCGTCTAAATGTCATTATGCCATTCTTATATGAAAGCCGCCAACATAAACGTACCAAACGTGAATCTCTAGATTGTGCTCTGGCACTCCAGGAATTGATTGATATGGGCGTCGATAACATTCTTACATTCGATGCGCATGATCCTAGAGTGCAGAATTCCATCCCACTACATGGATTCGATAACTTTAATCCTCCGTATCAGTTCATGAAAGCCCTTCTGCGTGCAGAACCGGAGTTAATTGTAGATAAAGAACACTTAATGATCGTCAGCCCTGATGAGGGTGCAATGCATCGTGCGGTATATTTTTCTAACGTACTGGGTGTCAACATGGGTATGTTTTACAAGCGTCGTGACTACTCTACTATCATCAACGGCAAAAACCCAATCGTTGCACATGAATTTTTGGGAGATGATATTCATGGTAAAGATATCATTATAATTGACGACATGATATCTTCCGGTGAAAGTATGCTTGATGTTGCAAGACAGATCAAAGAACGCGGAGCAAGCCGTGTGTTTGTCTGCACCACTTTTGGATTATTCACAGAAGGTTTCGATATTTTCGACGATTATTATAACAATGGTTACATCGACCGTGTTATTACGACTAATCTCACATATCTGCCTCCGGTAGCTTATGAAAAACCATATTTTGTAGTTGCAGATATGAGCAAATTCATCGCATTAATCATTGATGCACTAAACCATGATATTTCCATTGGAGCTGTGTTGAACCCAACAGATAAGATTCATGCACTGTTAAAAAAGCATAATGAGTCATTGGGAATTTAGATGAGTTAGTTGGTGATTGGGTGTGTACGACGAGAGGATGGATGGGATGGTTGCCATTGCGGAGTCCTTCGCTAAGAATCCATAACAGGAAAAGAAGCAGATATTTTGTGATCAGGCTGATTCACCCCGAAATCTTGATGATTTCGAGGCTCAGCAGCCTTCTCAGATTTGGCTTGAAGCCAAATCTTCACACATAATATCTGCTTCTTTTCCTGTAACGGATTCTAGCGCTTGTCCAACGAATGGCAACCATCCCATCCATCTTCTCGCCTGACATCTCCCAAGTCCGCAACTTCCTTATCTGGGAGAATTCCTGCGTGTCATGCAGAGGGGAAGTTCTTAGTAAAGATATTGTCAAAAAAACTGGCAGAATAACTAACTGATTCTGCCATTGTAATAATAATGAATAGTATAAAAACATCGCTCCCCATTGCGCCTCGCGTCAGGAATTCCTCTAGATGAGTTCGTTCAGTAATTGGGAATGTAAGGCGCAAGGGAGCTGGATAGACTGTTCTGTATCCGTCTATCCAAGCGATAGAATCCGTTACATAAAAAAGAGTTGCAATTCCGTGTGAGAATTTGGCATCCAGCCAAATTCGAAAGGACTGCTGAATCGAGAAATTATCCAAATTTCTCGGTGAATCAGTCCGGTCACGAAATTGCAACTCTTTTTTATGTTATGGATTCTTGGCGAAGGATATCGGATACAGAACAGTCTATCCAACTCCCTTGCGCCGCACACACCCAATCACCAACTAACTCATCTAAATTCCTATCTTAAAACACGAACCCGCAATACTTCTCCTACTTTTTTCAGATCTTTTACAACTTTCTCCGGCACATCTGAATCAATATCAATCATCGTATATGCGTATCCACCTTTACTCTTGTTAGTCATATCTGCAATGTTCATGTTGTCGTCTGCAAGAATCTTGGTAAACTGTCCAATCATATTTGGAACGTTGTGATGAAGGAGAAGAATTCTTGTATTTTCTCCTCTGTATCCCATGTCACAATCCGGGTAATTTACAGAGTTTTTGATGTTGCCATGCTCAAGATAATTTCTCAGTTCTTTTACTGCCATCTTTGCGCAATTATCTTCTGATTCTTCTGTAGAAGCGCCAAGATGCGGTATCACAATTGCTCCTTTCACTCCTGCTGTAATAGGCGTCGGGAAATCAGATACATAATGTTTTACATGCCCGGATACCAGTGCATCTACCATTGCCTCTTCATCAACCAGAACATTTCTTGCAAAATTCAGAACAACAACACCCTTTTTCATAAGACCGATTGCATTTTTATCAATCATTCCTTTGGTACTGTCAAGTGCTGGCACATGAATTGTAATATAGTCACAATCCTTATACAATTCATCTACCGTCTTCGCATGATGGATGTTTCTGGATAATTTCCATGCCGATTCAACAGATACATATGGATCATATCCGTATACGTCCATTCCAAGATTCGTTGCTGCATTCGCTACCAATACACCGATAGCTCCCAGACCAATAACACCTAACTTCTTACCCTCGAGTTCGCATCCGGCAAATGCTTTCTTGGCTTTTTCGGCATCTTTGGCGATATTGCCATCTTCTTCATTTTCCTGCACCCAGTTGATTCCTCCAATGATATCCCTGGATGCTAGAAGCATTCCGGCAATAACCAACTCTTTTACCCCATTTGCATTGGCACCTGGAGTGTTAAATACAACAATTCCTTCCTCAGCACATTTATCCAGAGGAATATTATTAACTCCTGCCCCTGCTCTTGCAATTGCCTTTAACTCAGGTGCAAATTCCATTTCATGCATTCCTGCACTTCTTACCAAAATAGCATCTGCATCTTCTGCTGCGCTTACTGGTGCATAATTTTCTGTAAATTCTTCCAATCCTATGCCAGAAATTGGATTTAAGCAATGATATTTATACATGATTATAAATTCTCCTCCTCAAACTTCTTCATAAATGCTACTAATGTTTCTACACCTTCTACAGGCATTGCATTATAAATACTTGCACGCATTCCACCTACTGTACGATGGCCTTTCAGATTCTCTAATCCAGCTTCTTTAGCTTCTTTTACGAATTTTGCATCCAGGTCAGCGTCGCCAGTCACAAATGGTACATTCATGAGAGAACGATCTTTTGGCACAACTGTTCCCTTGAACAGTTTGCTTTGATCCAGAAAATCATAGAGAATCTTTGCCTTCTTTTCATTGTGCTCTTTCATTGCTTCAAGACCACCTTGTTTTTTTAGCCATTTAAATACCTTTCCGCAGATATAAATGCCATAAGCCGGCGGTGTATTGTATAAAGAACCTGCATCTGCATGTGTCTTATACTTCAACATTGTCGGTGTTCCTGGAAGAACATCATCTGTAATCAGATCTTCTCTGATAATCACGATAACAGTACCTGCAGGTCCTACGTTCTTCTGGACACCTCCATATACGACTCCGTATTTTGTAACATCTATTGGCTCTGATAGGAAGCATGAGGATACATCTGCTACCAGAATCTTACCTTTTGTATTTGGAAGTTCTTTGTACTTAGTTCCATAGATTGTATTATTCTCACAGATATATACGTAATCTGCATCTTCTGATATTGGCAGATCAGAGCAATCTGGGATATAACTGAATGTCTTATCTGCAGAAGATGCGACAATATTTACTTTTCCATATTTTTCTGCCTCGGCAGCGGCTTTTTTCGCCCACTGACCTGTTACGATATAATCTGCCACGCCATTTTTCATTAAATTCATTGGAATCATGGCAAACTGCTGAGATGCTCCGCCTTGCAGGAATAATACCTTATAATTATCCGGTATATTCATCAACTTGCGGATATCAGCCTCTGCAGTTTCAATAATCTCCTGAAACGCTTTCGAGCGGTGACTCATTTCCATCACGGACATTCCTGTTCCATTATAATCTAACATCTCTTCTGCTGCTTCTCTTAATACCTCTTCCGGTAAGACTGCCGGTCCTGCTGAAAAATTGTACACTCTGCTCATTTCAAGTTCCTCCATTTTCTTTATTAGTTATTTTTTTCCTTCAAGTCTTTTTCATCAAACGCTTCACTGATGGCTGCTCCCGGTGCGACCATTGGCCATACCTTTTCGTCACAGTCGATCTGACAGTCAATGACTACTGGTTTTCCAAGAGACAGGGCTTTTTTAAACGCTTCTTTAAATTCATCTCTCGTAGTCGCTCTTAATCCAACTGCACCCATAGCTTCAGCAAGTTTTACAAAATCTACAGCATCATTCAAAACTGTCGCCGAATATCTCTGTTCATAGAATAGATTCTGCCATTGACGTACCATTCCGAGTACATGGTTATTGATTACAACTTGAATAACCGGAATATTATGCCGTACAGCTGTTGCAATTTCATTCATGTTCATACGGAAACAACCATCTCCGGCGATATTCACTACTGTCTTGTCTGGCATTCCTGTCTTGGCACCCAAGGATGCTCCAAGACCATACCCCATTGTTCCAAGACCTCCGGAAGTCAACAATGTTCTCGGTTTTGTATATTTATAAAACTGTGCTGCCCACATCTGATGCTGTCCTACTTCTGTTACAATAATTGCATCTCCCTGAGTCTGACGATAGATTTCTTCCACAACATACGGTCCTGTTAACATATCTGGATGATAAGATAATGGATAACGCTTCTTATAATCCATGATCTTTTCTATCCATTCTGGGTGGCTCTGCTGTTCCAGACGTTCATTGAGAATACTGAGAACAACTTTGATATCTCCTACCACCCCATCTGTAATCAGAACATTCTTATTCATTTCTGCCGCATCTACATCAAACTGTAAGATTTTAGCATTTTTGGCAAATTTTTTTGCATTTCCTGTTACACGGTCACTGAATCTTGCACCGATTACTATCAATAAATCACATTCGCTAACTCCATAATTGGACGTCTTAGTTCCATGCATTCCCAACATTCCTGTATATAATGGATCTGTTCCCGGGAAGGCTCCTTTTCCCATCAAGGAATCTGTAACTGGTGCATCTACTTTTTTTACAAATGTATAAAGTTCTTCACTGGCACCAGATAATACAGCTCCGCCACCAACAAATATGTATGGTTTCTTTGCCTTGGATATCATTTTCAATGCAGATTGGATATCTTCTTCGCAAATATCAGTGGATGGTACTACCGGTTTAATCTCTGCTTTTTTATACTCAGCCTTGTTTGCAGTCACATCCTTTGGAATATCAATCAAAACTGGACCTGGTCTTCCTTTTTTGGCAATAACAAATGCCTTACGTATGGTATCTGCAAGATTTTTTACATCTTTGACAATGAAATTATGCTTTGTAATCGGCATAGTAATTCCAGCAATATCGATCTCTTGAAAACTATCTTTTCCAAGAAGTGATACTCCAACATTACAAGTAATAGCTACAATCGGAATAGAATCCATATATGCTGTAGCAATTCCTGTAACCAGGTTGGTAGCTCCCGGCCCACTGGTGGCAAAACATACACCAACTTTTCCGGTTGCTCTTGCATATCCATCTGCAGCATGAGCTGCTCCTTGCTCGTGTGAGGTCAGAATATGGGTGATCTCATCACTATGTTTATATAATTCATCGTATACATTCAAAATTGCTCCGCCTGGATATCCAAATACGGTATCCACGCCTTGTTCTTTCAAACATTCGATTACGATCTGTGATCCTGTCAATTGCATACCTTAAGCTCTCCTGTTCTATCTATAGTATCTTTTCTTAATTCTTTGGTATTTCCAGAATTGCCCCACGGTTTCCGGATGTCACCATAGATGCATATCTTGCCAGATAACCAGTTGTTACTTTTGGCTCTCTTGGTTTCCATGCTTCTTTTCTCTTTGCCAGCTCTTCATCAGAAACATCGATTTCTAACTTCAGGTTAGGAATGTCAATCTTGATAATATCGCCTTCTTCTACCAATGCGATTGGTCCACCGACTGCCGCTTCCGGTGACACATGACCGATAGATGCTCCTCTGGATGCTCCGCTAAATCGGCCGTCTGTAATTAATGCCACACTAGAACCAAGACCCATTCCTGCAATTGCAGAAGTCGGATTTAACATTTCTCTCATACCCGGTCCGCCTTTTGGCCCTTCATAGCGAATAACAACAACATCACCAGCGACAATCTTACCGCCTTTGATTGCATCAATTGCATCTTCTTCACAATCAAATACTCTTGCAGGTCCTTCGTGCACTAACATCTCTTCCACTACTGCAGAACGTTTTACAACGCTTCCATCCGGCGCAAGATTTCCTTTTAATACTGCAAGACCGCCAGTCTGAGAATATGGGTTATCGATTGGACGAATAACTTCCGGGTTCTTATTGACTGCATCTTTGATATTTTCACCTACTGCCTTACCGGTAACGGTCATACATTCTGTATGAAGGAGACCTTTCTTGTTCAATTCATTCATAACGGCATAAACACCACCAGCTTCGTTAAGATCTTCCATATAAGTTGGGCCAGCCGGTGCGAGGTGACACAAATTTGGAGTCTTCTCACTGATTCCATTTGCAAAATCGATTTCAAAGTCCATGCCAATTTCATGTGCAATTGCTGGAAGATGCAACATACTATTTGTTGAACATCCCAATGCCATATCCACAGTTAACGCATTTAAAATTGCATCCTCTGTCATAATATCTCTCGGACAAATATTCTTCTCCCAAAGTTCCATAACCTTCATGCCTGCTTGTTTTGCAAGGCGGATTCTTTCTGAATATACCGCTGGAATAGTACCATTTCCACCAAGGCCCATACCCAACACTTCCGTCAGACAATTCATGCTGTTCGCAGTATACATACCGGAACAAGAACCACATGTCGGACAAACTTTATTTTCAAATTCACACAATCCCTCATCCGAAAGGGTACCCGCTGCATTTGCTCCAACTGCTTCAAACATACTGGAAAGGCTTCTCTTCTGTCCCATTACATGTCCAGCCAGCATTGGACCACCGCTCACAAAAATTGTCGGCACATTAATTCTGGCTGCAGCCATCAAAAGTCCTGGCACATTCTTATCACAATTCGGTACCATGACCAATGCATCAAACTGATGTGCCATTGCCATAGCTTCCGTAGAATCCGCGATAAGATCTCTGGTGACCAGAGAATACTTCATACCAATATGTCCCATCGCAATTCCATCACATACTGCAATTGCCGGAAATACAATTGGCGTTCCCCCTGCCATGGCAACTCCCTGCTTGACTGCATTCACGATTTTATCCAGGTTCATATGCCCCGGAACGATCTCATTATAAGAACTGACAATACCTACTAACGGTCTCTCCATCTCCTCTTTTGTAAGCCCCAATGCGTTAAATAAAGAACGATGAGGCGCCTGCTGTTTCCCTTTTGTAACTGTATCACTTCTCATATCTATCCTCCTGGGGACGTAGTATTTTTAAAAAATACTACGTCCCTATATTAATTTTGTGGTGTACCTAAATGTTAAATGCCCTGCACCTAAATGTAACTTGCAATCAGATCTCCCATCTCGACTGTACCGATTTGTTTCTTTCCATCAGACATAATATCAATGGTCCGATATCCTTTTTTCAGCACTTTTTGGACTGCTGCTTCAATTGCATCTGCCTCCTGATCTAAATCAAAACTGAAGCGTAGCATCATAGCTGCAGATAGAATGGTTGCAATCGGATTGGCAATTCCTTTACCCGCAATATCTGGTGCAGATCCACCGCTTGGTTCGTAAAGACCGAATTTGGTCTCGTTAAGGCTTGCACTTGCAAGCATTCCGATGGATCCAGTAACCATACTTGCTTCGTCAGACAGAATATCGCCAAACATATTTTCTGTCAGTACTACGTCAAACTGTTTTGGATCTTTTACAAGCTGCATTGCACAGTTATCAACTAACATATGTTCCAATGTCACTTCTGGATATTCTGTGGCAACTTCTTCTACAATTTTTCTCCAGAGTCTGGAAGAATCTAACACATTTGCCTTATCAACACTGGTCACTTTTTTTCTTCTTTTCATCGCAATATCAAAACCACGTTTGGCAATACGACGAATCTCATTTTCATTATATGTAAGGGAATCGTACGCCGTCATAACGCCATTTTTTTCAACAGTCTTTCTTTCACCGAAATAGAGACCACCCGTCAATTCTCTCATGATCATCAGGTCAAAACCACCTTCTGTAATCTCTTCTTTTAACGGGCATGCACCTTTTAATTCATCGTACAAAATTGCAGGTCTTAAGTTAGCAAATAGATTCAGTTCCTTGCGAATTCTTAAAAGGCCTGCTTCAGGTCTTTTGGATGGTTCCAACTGATACCATGGTGAAGTCTTGGCATCTCCCCCAATGGATCCCATCAACACTGCATCACAGGATTTCGCCGTTGCTACTGTCTCATCTGTAAGCGGCTCCCCATGTACATCTATAGATGCTCCTCCCATTAAAAGTTGTGTGTAGTCACAGGTATGTCCGTATACTTCTGCAACTTTATCCAACACTTTCATGGCTTCCGCTACAATCTCCGGTCCGATTCCATCCCCTTTAATAACTCCAATTTTCAGATTCATAATTCTCATCCTTCCTAAGACAAAAAATCTTTACCACTTATATTATCTTATTTCTATTCATGTTTCAAGACTTTAATTGACTAAATTGTCGATTCAATGTCGATTCATGCAGTTTTTACATCTTAGAAATAGATATTTATCAGAAATTGTTTATAATTATAATGTAAGTCAAGTATATTTATGCAAATTCAATCAGTAAAATCCTTTTCATCTTTACATTACTCAATAGCAGGGTCTTTCATCTGATATAATCGCGTCCATTCTTTCGTCTCATCATTTCGTTGCACTTCTGACTGATGCTGATAAAGAAATCTGACCAATTCATAACAATTGATCCAGATCTCATTATCTCCTTCTCGCTGTGATTCATCAAATATTAATTGAAGACCAAAATGCAAATGATATTCATCAATGTTATTTACATTTTCTTCTGTACTGTATCCAGTCCTTCCAATATATCCAATGACATCTCCTGCCTGCACAATATCTCCTTTTTTTAATCCCTCCGCATAAGGACGGTTCTGCCTGAGATGTGCATAATAATAGTAACGTCTGCCATCAAAGCTATTGATTCCGACACGCCATCCACCATATTGATTCCATCCAAGCTCTTCCACATACCCTGATTCCACCGCAATCACCGGTGTTCCGACTTGCCCCATCATATCATGTCCCAGATGATTTCTCTGATATCCATAACTTCTAGACACCCCAAAATCATCATAATCAGAATATGGGAATCCTTTTGCAATAGGGTGAAACCCTTTAAGACCATATACTTTTTTCCAAACCTTTTCAGTTGTTTTATCTTCTTTAGGCTGTTCCATCTCATAGACCCCTACCAAGCCATCCAGCACAGCACCATAAGCTTCCCGGTAATAGTCAAAATACTGCATATTTTTTGACAGTTCATTAACTGAAATCTTTCCCTCGACTAACAAATCTGCGATTTCTTTCATATCCTTTGATTGATAATTTGAAAAATCACCACCATATTTTGCCCCCAAATATGCCAATAGCTCCACCCAGTTCAGATGAATCTTCTCCCCATAAGTCTTTACATCGTATTCATAGGCCTGTTTCATTGCATCACAAGTTACATTAAATTCCACCCACTGAATAAAAGTTTTATTCTCATCCTTCATCAAATCCACAGTCTCTACAGTTCTCGATTGCGATATCTGATAACTATATATGCCACTCACCATAACTATCAGACACAACATCACAATAATCCTCTGCTTCTTCATTCCAATTCCTACACGCTCTCATTCTTATCACAATACTTTATGCTCAAAGATGTAAGAATATTTAATTGGGGACGGAGGAAATTTAAATTTCCTCCGTCCCCAATATCAGATTTGCATTCTTTATCCGCTCCTGTGTTGGCGGAGCAATATCTTTCAACTCATATTCTATTCCAAGTTCTTTCCATTTGTATACTCCTAAAGTATGGTATGGAAGTACTTCTACTTTTTCTACATTATCAAGTGTTTCAATAAATTGATGTAGTTTCATCAGATACTCGTCTTTATCATTTCGTTCTGGTACTAATACGTGTCTGATCCAGACTGGTTTTTTAATATCAGACAAGTACTTCGCCAGGTCCAAAATATTTTCATTAGTACATCCGGTGAGGATTCTATGCTGCTCATCATCTATATGCTTAACGTCCAACAGAATCAAATCGGTGTACTTCATGAGTTTTTGAAATTTGTCAAAGAATGGCTCTTCTCTTGTAAATGGATTACCGCTGGTATCCAACGTTGTGTGAATCCCTTTTGCTTTCGCCTTCTGAAATAACTCTGACAAAAAATCTATTTGCAAGAGGGGTTCTCCTCCACTGACGGTAATACCTCCCGTACTTCCCCAGTAAGAACGGTATCTTAATGCCTTTTCAATCAGTTCGTCTGCTGTATAGATCGTCCCCGACTGCAGATTCCAGGTATCCGGATTATGACAGAACTGGCAGCGCATGGCACAGCCGGCCGTAAATATCACAAATCGGACGCCTGGTCCATCTACAGATCCAAAGCTTTCCAAAGAATGAACATATCCTTTTGTCATTATCTTGCCCTTTTTAACCATAGTTTCAAGTTTACATTTGTATATAATTACATTTCCTTATGGCATGTTCTTGCAATAACATCCATCTGCTGCTCACGTGTCAGGTCAATGAATTTTACAGCATATCCTGATACTCGGATCGTGAAATTAGCATATTCTGGTTTTTCCGGATGCTCCATAGCGTCAATCAATTTCTCTGTACCAAATACGTTCACGTTCAGATGATGAGCTCCTTGTCTGAAATATCCATCCATTACATTTACCAGATTCTCTGTACGCTCTTTGTCATCGTGTCCCAGCGCACCTGGACTAATGGTCTGTGTATTAGATATACCATCCAGCGCAAGTTCATATGGAAGCTTAGCTACAGAATTCAATGATGCAAGAAGTCCGTTCTTTTCCGCACCATAAGATGGATTGGCACCTGGCGCAAGCGGCTCACCAGCTTTTCTTCCGTCTGGGAGAGATCCTGTTGCCTTACCGTATACAACATTGGATGTAATCGTAAGAATAGAAGTTGTTGGTTCAGAATCTCTGTATGTATGGCATTTGCTCAGTTTATGCATAAATGTCTTCAGAATCCAGATTGCAATATCATCGGCACGGTCATCATCATTCCCGTATCTTGGGAATTCTCCTTCTGGCTCAAATCCTATGGCAAGACCATTCTCATCACGAAGCACTTTTACTTTCGCATACTTAATAGCACTCAGAGAATCTACCACATGTGAGAATCCTGCAATTCCTGTTGCAAATGTACGTCTGACATCTGTATCAATCAACGCCATTTCAGCTGCTTCATAGTAATACTTATCATGCATATAATGAATCATATTCAAGGTATCTACATATAATTTTGACAGCCATTCCATCATTGCATCATATTTTTCCATTACTTCATCATAGTCAAGATATTCAGCTGTAATCGGCTGATATGCCGGTCCTACCTGCTGTTTTGATTTTTCATCGATACCACCGTTAATTGCATATAACAGGCATTTTGCGAGGTTCGCACGTGCACCAAAGAACTGAATCTCTTTTCCGGTCTGAGTCGCAGATACGCAACAACAGATACTGTAATCATCTCCCCATACCGGACGCATTACATCATCATTTTCATACTGAATAGAACTGGTCGTCACGGAAATATGCGCTGCATACTTCTTGAAGTTTTCAGGCAATCTCTCAGAATAGAGAACCGTCAGGTTCGGCTCTGGTGATGGTCCCATATTTTCCAATGTATGGAGGAAACGGTAGTCATTCTTTGTTACCATAGAACGTCCATCCTGTCCCAGACCTGCCACTTCCAGAGTTGCCCATACCGGGTCTCCAGAGAACAATTCATTATAAGAAGGAATTCTTGCGAATTTAACCATTCTGAATTTCATGACCATATGGTCAATTAATTCCTGTGCTTCCGCTTCTGTCAAAGTTCCATTCTGAAGATCTCTTTCAATATAAATGTCCAGGAAAGTAGAAATACGCCCAACACTCATGGCCGCACCATTCTGAGTCTTGATTGCTGCAAGATATCCAAAATACAACCACTGTACTGCTTCCTTTGCATCTTTCGCAGGTTTAGAAATATCGAATCCATATACAGCTGCCATTTCTTTCATCTGCTCCAAAGCACGGATCTGATCTGCAATCTCTTCACGAAGGCGGAAATCCGTTCCTTTCATTCCATGTCTTGCGTAACGCTCAAAATCATAATGTTTCTTCTCAATCAGAAAATCAATACCATACAAAGCTACTCGACGATAATCACCAACAATACGTCCTCTTCCATATGTGTCCGGAAGACCTGTTATAATCTTATTATGACGCGCCTTCTTCATCTCAGGTGTATAGATATCAAATACTCCCTGATTATGTGTTTTATGATATTTTGTAAAAATCTCATGAAGCTTCTCGCTTGGTTGATACCCATAGGTAGTACAAGCCTGCTCTGCCATCTTGATTCCCCCATAAGGCATAAATGCTCTCTTAAGAGGTTTATCTGTCTGCAGGCCTACCACCTTTTCCAAATCCTTTAACTCTTCACTAATGTAGCCAGGTCCATATGCAGTAAGTCCTGATACAATCTCTGTCTCCATATCAAGAACGCCGCCCTTTGCACGCTCTTCTTTTTGCAGTTCCTGCAACTTACCCCATAACTGATTCGTTGCATCTGTCGGACCAACCAGAAAAGACTCATCTCCTTCATAAGGTTTGTAATTATTCTGAATAAAATCACGGACGTCAACAGAATTTCTCCAATTTTTGCCTTCAAATCCTATCCACTGTTCACATTGTCTCATTGACTTTTATCCCCTTTCTTTCTCTACTTATTACCGTTTGCCCGCACAGTATATTATCTTGTGAAAAAAATATCAATGGGATTATAGACAGTAATTATCATTTAAAGCTATGTATCTAATTTTGTGCAATCTACAGGGGAACAGGAATTTTCCCAAAAATCCTTTCGCACCTCCTTCAAAGCAACAAAAAAAGACCCCTTTTGATTAAGGGTCTTTTTACGTTTTCCTTTTATTCTGCTGAAGCTTTTTCTACTTGTGCTATTGCTGCTTTCTGCATTGGGATACGGCAATTCCTGTTGCTTCCGAATTCTACAATGACATCTTCTTCGCTGATATCAATAATAACACCATAGAAACCACTTGTTGTCAATACTGTATCTCCGACTTCCATCTCTGAGATCATTGCCTGAACTCTTTTCTGCTCCTTTTTCTGTGGCCTTATAAAAATAAACCAAAAACCACCAAAAATAACTGCATATACAATAATCAGTAATACCCAGCTTCCACCTGAACTTTGTGATGCTAATGCGTACATATTAATTCCTCCTAATATCTTTAAACACTATTGCTATCATACACAATATTGCAACTTTCATCAAGTAATTTTCTTGAATTCATCATTTTTTATGCTTCTTTTTTCAACATACTGGCAATTTTTCTTTTTTTATACTCCTGATAATTTCCTTCATCAATGGCCTGACGAATCTCTTCCATCATTGTATTGTAGAAATACAAATTGTGAAGTACGCATAAGCGCATCCCCAGCATCTCTTTTGCCTTCAGCAAATGTCTGATATATGCCCGAGAATAAGTACGACATGCAGGGCATTGGCAACCTTCTTCTATTGGACTGTCATCCAACTCATATTTTGCATTAAATAGATTAAGTTTACCTTGATTGGTATATACATGCCCATGGCGGCCATTCCTGCTTGGATAAACACAGTCAAAAAAATCAACACCACGATCAACAGCTTCTAATATATTCACCGGAGTTCCTACCCCCATAAGATAGGTTGGCTTATCTACCGGAAGATACGGAACAACTGCATCCAGAATTCGATACATATCTTCGTGAGACTCTCCAACAGCCAGCCCTCCGACAGCATATCCATCAAGATTCAATTCTGCAATTTCCTGTGCATGACGAATACGGATATCTTCATAAATACCACCCTGATTAATTCCAAATAACATCTGATGTTGATTAATCGTATCCGGCAGTTGATTCAGCCTATCCATCTCTTCTTTACACCGTTTCAGCCATCGTGTTGTTCTGTCTACAGAATTTTCAATATACTCTTTTTCCGCTACACTTGAAGGGCACTCATCAAATGCCATGGCAATGGTAGAGGCCAGATTCGATTGAATCTGCATACTCTGCTCCGGTCCCATGAAGATCTTTCTTCCATCAATATGAGAATTAAAATAAACACCTTCTTCTTTAATTCTTCTAAGTCCTGCCAGAGAAAAAACCTGGAATCCGCCGGAATCGGTCAAAATCGGCTTGTCCCAGACCATAAACTTATGAAGTCCTCCTAACTTTTTCACCACTTCATCTCCAGGTCGAACATGAAGATGATATGTATTAGAAAGCTCTACCTGCGTTTTAATTTCTTGCAGATCAGTCGTAGAAACTGCACCCTTGATTGCAGCCGCTGTTCCCACATTCATAAATACAGGGGTCTCAATGACCCCATGCACTGTATGTAATCTTCCTCTTTTGGCAAGACCATCTCTTTTTATCAATTCATACATGGTCTTTTCCTCATTCTTCAAAATATTCTATTTAATAATGGCAAACTACTGGAGTTCCCGCTGATATCAGGTTATACAATTGTCCGGCTACATCATATGGCAAATTCACACACCCATGTGAGCCATTTGTTAAATACCTTGATCCTCCAAATGACGATTGCCAGGTAGCATCATGGAAGCCAATTCCTCCATTAAACGGCATCCAATATTTCACCGGAGTCTCATATTCATATGTTCCATCCGGCTTTTTTGTACCTCTTAAAGTCTGATCTAATGCTTTATAAGCCAGAGTATAGACACCCTGCGGGGTTCCATTTCCTCTATTAGGGTTACCAGTTACAACACCAGACTGTAGAACCACCTGACCATCCTGTATAAAATACATTTGCTGTGCAGTAAGATCCACCTCTGCGTATGTACTCCCTACATCATTTCCTTCATGGCTGGCTGCACGACTGACATAATTAGGCTCTCTTGTCACTGTCTCACCATTTTGAATATTCGCAATCAATGCATTATACTCTGCTTCCTGATCAATCTTCCATCCATAACTTCCACCTTCAACTGTTACCACATTACCGGTCGCTGTAGTAAAGTTTCTTGATTTTCCTTTGGTATCATACTTATTCGCCAGAGACTGTACATATGCCCTGACAGCCCCTTCATCAAAAGTTACATTCATATCTGCATCCACACTCACCCATTGAGATATAACAGATGCATCCACTACTTCAGTATAAGGGTTAAAATCATAAGTAATATTAGCTCCAAGATAACTGTTCATAGCATCTTTTGCAGCAATGACTTCCTCTGAATCAGACAGAAATCTAGGCAATATATAACATCCTGTCTCATAGAGATCCAGTGTTGGCTGAAATCCATTAATCGCTTCTTCTACTTTTTCACTGAATACTTCTATATTGATCTGAGTCCCCACAACCTCAGGGACAACTACAAATTGATCATTTTGAAATTCCGGATGTGCATCTACAGAAACTGTCTGATTCTCTTCCTTCATGCACTCAAGATTACTAATAATAGCAGCCAACGAATCTGCATCGTATTTCACACCAACTTCTGCTTCAATCTCCGGATGATTCCATAAAGATGTAATCCACAAGAAATTATCCTGCTCTTTCACAAGTTTTTTTAATTCATCTCCAGGCACATATTCCAAAGAAATATCAGAACCATTGATTTCTTCTCTATCACCATCAGATTCTTCCAACGTCAGAACATAATCTTTTACTTGTTGTTCCATATATGCTTCTACCTGACTAACATTTTTCAACGAAAAATCTATACCGTTAATCTTTGTATAAAACATAAAATGATTATTAAAGAAAATTGCAAATCCAACATATATAAGCAGCAAAACACAAAAAATGCTTCCAATTATAATTGCAGCAGTTTTTTTGTGCTTTTTCTTTCTGGCCGCTTTCTCCTCCATATCTGCCTGATCATCATCTTCTTCCTCATCTGAATCTTCAAAATCATCATCTTCTTCTAATTCTTCTGTTGTAGAAGAATCGTCATCAGAAGGTATATCATCGCTATCCATATATATTTCTTCATTTTTATCTTCCGTTTCTTGAAAAGCTTCTGAATTGTTGAGATCTTCAAAAATTTCTTTCATGGTCTCCTCTACAATCTCATCAGCTTTTTTATCTCTATCTTCCATTCACCTTACACCTCAATAATAATTATCATGTCATTTTATTATAATATGCATATATTCAAAAGTACAGAAAAAAATGCAAAAAATAAATGAAGATTTCCTGAAGAGAATACAATTGCTGGTTGTGTTTTTTTTCTATTCTATAATATAATGGACTATGTGAAAATAAAACATCTGATTATATAGAATAAAAAAGGAGATTTATCTATGGCAGGATCAACATATGGAACATTATTTACAATCACAACCTGGGGAGAATCTCACGGACCAGCAATTGGTGTAGTTGTTGACGGATGTCCTGCAGGACTCCCCCTCACTCTAGAGGATATACAGCAGTTCTTAGATCGACGGAAACCTGGGCAGAGTAAGTTCACGACCGCCCGAAACGAATCCGATCAAGTGGAAATACTTTCTGGTATTTTTGAAGGATACACAACTGGTACCCCAATTTCCTTAATTGTCCACAATGAAGATCAACGTTCTCGAGATTATGGCAAAATCAAAGACTGCTATCGTCCCGGACATGCCGATTATACTTTTGACTGCAAATATGGATTTCGTGATTATCGCGGTGGCGGAAGGACTTCTGGAAGAGAAACTATTGGTCGCGTTGCCGCTGGTGCAATTGCTTCAAAGATATTGGAACAGCTCGGAATTCATATTACTACTTATACGAAAGCTATCGGTAATATTGTAATCCCTGAATCTGACTACGACTACACATGTATTTCCAACAACAAGCTCTATATGCCGAATGAGAAATATGCTGAAATCGCAAGTGAATATTTAGAGAATTGCATGAAAAGTCAGGATTCTTCCGGAGGCATTATTGAGTGCATAATCAACGGAATGCCAGTGGGAATTGGAGACCCTGTCTTCCACAAACTAGACGCCAGACTCGCACAGGCTATCATGTCAATCGGAGCTGTAAAAGGAGTCGAAATTGGCGATGGATTCCAGGCCTCCGTTTCAAAAGGAAGCTGTAATAATGATGCTTTCTATTCCGAAGATGGAAAAGTTACTAAGAAGACGAATCACGCCGGAGGTACATTGGGTGGTTTAAGCGATGGAAGTCCTATCATTTTAAGGGCAGCAATCAAGCCAACACCTTCTATCTCCCAGGAGCAAGAAACCATTGATAAAAATCTACAAAATACCCTTATTGCTATCACCGGTCGTCACGATCCTGTAATTGTTCCAAGAGCCGTTGTTGTCGTTGAATCAATGGCAGCTATTACACTTGTCGATCTACTGATGACAAATATGGCTTCACGTATGGATCACCTGAGAACAATTTATCATTCCAACGATTAATACCAATGTTTAACATTCAAAAAGCTCTGATAGATGCACTGATCCGTCAGAGCTTTTTATTATAACACTCGTCTTAATTATACGTGAAAACAGCCTCCACCGATAAATTCACGCAGAAGTGAATTTGTCGGCACATTTTCACTTCCTATTCCTACAAAATAATCCAGAAATTTCAACAAACGTTTTGCTTCCTGATATTCCGGTACATCCGGGCTGATTCCAAACAATAAAGGTTCTACATAGATTTTCAACACTGCTAATTCATAAATCAACGCAGAATTAAACATCACATCTGCCTCTTCTTGATATGGGAATATGTTCCTCTCTTCTCCTCTTCTTACGGACGGCCACATATTGATTGTTTTTTGAGCAGAGGCTCCTCTGGTACGTGCATCTCTTACAATCCTTCTGAGAAGCCGTCCATCCGTCGTCGGAATACGATTATGCTCATCAATATTTAATTGCGTCAACGCACTGATATAAATCCGGAACTTATTTTCATCCGGAAGATGTTCTGTTAATTTGGGATTCAGGCAATGAATCCCTTCAATCACAAGGACATCGTTTGGTCCAAGTTTCTTCGTTTTTGTTCCATATTCCTTATGACCTGTCACAAAATTAAAATTCGGAATCACTACTTCTTTTCCGGCAAGCAGATCCTGCAACTGCTGATTAAACAATTTTACATCTACAGCCTCCAGGCATTCATAATCATAGGCCCCCGTCTCGTCTCTTGGGTTCTCCTCTCTTTCCACAAAATAATTGTCTACTGCAATAGGATGCGGTACCAGACCATTCGCCCGAAGCTGAACAGACAGGCGATGAGAAAATGTTGTTTTTCCAGAGGAAGAAGGACCCGCAATCAATATAAATTTCAATTCTGGTCGCTTGGCAATCTGCGCGGCAATCTCGGCTATCTTCTTCTCTTGAAGTGCCTCCTGCACCAAAACCGTCTCATGCACATCACTTTTGGTAATTTTATCATTCAATGCACCGACCGTCTCAATCCCTTGCATATCGCCCCACTTCGTTGACTCTTTTAATACCTGGAATAATTTATTCTGTGGTTCAAAAGGGGGAACAACTTTTGGCGCAGACTGTTCAGGCATCTGAATCACGAATCCCTCATCATACAGAAATAATTTGAAATATTTGAGATAGCCAGCGCTTGGCACCATATATCCATAATAATAATCTTCAAACTCATTCATACTATAGATATTTACTTTCGAGACGCGGCGATAACGGAACAACCTTTCTTTATCATACATCCCATGTTGACCAAAAAGAGCGATTGCCTCTGAAGTATGAATCGTACGCTTATTAATAGGCATATCCATAGAAACCATTTCCTGCATTCTCGCTTCGACCCGCGCTAAAAATTCTTGATTTAGGTTCACATTTCCTTCAATCGTACAATAATACCCTTTGCTGACAGAATAGTGAATCCTTACTTTTTTTATTGTGTCCACCTCTGCTACATCATAGATGGCTTTCACCAGCATTAAACTCATACTTCTCTTATACGTCTTGTGTCCAATAGGGTCTCCAGTCGTCTCAAATCGTATGATGCAGTCTTCTTTCAGCGTTTTGAAGAGTTCCTGCAATCTTCCGTTCACAAACACAAGAACAATATCATTCTCATATTGCTCCTGCCATTCTTCCGCAATCTGCCGATAAGTCGTCCCAGACTCATACTGCCGGATTTCATCTCCAATCTGAACGTTATACATTTCCTTTTCCATTGCGCGCCTCCTTTTTGCTCACTAAGCTCTATACCATTTGAAAAGGATGCCGGACAGGTGCGGCTATCACTTCCACTCCCTCCAGATTCTTTTCCAGATATTGTTTCATATCCTCTATAAATATATGTTCTATTCCATAATGTCCAGCATCAATCACAGCAAGTCCCTGTGCATTTGCGTCAATTCCCTCATGATGTCCAATATCACCAGTAATCAATACATCTGCATTTCTTTTCAACGCTTCTGGAATTACACTTTTTCCTGAGCCCGGACAAATAGCAATTCTCTGCACCTTCTGTCCAAGCTCTCCAAATACTTTCACTTCGTTTAACTGAAAAGCTTCTTTCACTTTCTGGCAACAAACCTGCAAAGTAATTGGAGATGTAAGTTCTGTAATTCTTCCAATTCCTTCCAGCAGATTTGTTTCAGGGTCTTCTGCCGTAACTTCCAGAACTTCTGCCTCTTTAAACTGCATTTTTTCTCCAGATAACGCTGCCATTCCCTTTACATCATAATTCGTATGCATCGCATAATAGGATATGTCATTCTGAATTAATTTTATGATACGTCTTCCAATAAAATCTTGATTATTGATTCTCTTCAAGCCACTAAAAATTAACGGATGGTGGGTTATCAACATATCTGCATGGTATGCAGAAGCCGCATCAATCACTTCATCTGTTGCATCCAGCGCCACATAGATACGCTGTACTTCCTTGTCATCTCTGCCAGCCAAAAGTCCCACATTGTCCCATTCCAGTGCATATGCTCTGGAATAAGCATTTTCAATGATTTTTATAATCTCTTTGCAAATCATCGTTGTATCTGCCCCTCCTTGAATAATCACTTCTTTTCGCGAAAATATCCCAGCGCCTGATCAATCAGGATAATTTCTTTTCGCATCTCTTCCATTCGAGCGGCTGCACTCTCACTGTTTTTTCTTTTTTCCAACTGACGAAATATACTTTCTCTAATTGCCATCTCCCTGTGAAGGTATTTTTCCAAGACAGGATGTCTCTGCTGCAGCAAGCATCTTCCATAAAGACATTCACACCTAGTGTAAGGCTGAACTTCCCCATGAACCACCTTCATCATAGGGTAGAACTTTCCATCTTCCTCCACCATATCTTCCGCAATAATCTTAAGATGGTTCGTGGCCAGATATTCTCGAACCCTCTGTATCTCAGACTGTGGCTGAAGAATACAAGTATATAGTTGATCAACAACATCTTTTCCTTCTTCCAGGATCTTAATCACAAGTCCTCCACCCATGCCAGCCGCTATCATAGTATCAACTTCACCTGGATCTACCGCTTTAAGTCCATCTGATAATCTTGTCTCGATCTGATCTTTCAATCCATGCCCAATAATATGCATCCTTGCCCGTTCCAATGGACCTTTGTTAATATCCAATGCTATCACTTTTGATGCAATCTTTTGCTCAGTCAAATAAATAGGAATATAACCATGATCAGTTCCAATATCTGCAACAGAGGCGCCCTCTGTCACAAGACTTGCAACTGCATAAAGTCTTTTTGATAGTTCCATAGGCGCCTCTTTCTTAATCCAAATAATCTCTTAATTTTCTGCTGCGGCTTGGATGACGCAATTTGCGAAGTGCTTTTGCCTCAATCTGACGAATACGTTCACGAGTAACATCAAATTCTTTTCCTACTTCCTCCAATGTACGTGCACGTCCATCATTCATCCCAAACCGTAATCTCAATACCTTTTGCTCTCTTTCTGTCAGCGTAGATAGTACTTCATCCAACTGTTCTTTTAACAGAGTCTGTGCTGCCGCCTCCGCAGGTACTGGCACATTGTCATCCTGGATAAAATCTCCCAGATGACTGTCTTCTTCCTCTCCAATCGGAGTTTCAAGAGAAACTGGCTCCTGCGAAATCTTCAGAATCTCACGAACTCTTTCTACAGGCATGTCCAACTCAGCTGCTATCTCTTCCGGCGTAGGTTCACGTCCTAATTCCTGCAGCAACTGTCTGGACACACGGATTAATTTGTTAATAGTCTCTACCATGTGAACAGGAATACGAATCGTTCTTGCCTGATCGGCAATTGCTCTGGTAATTGCCTGACGAATCCACCAGGTCGCATAAGTACTGAACTTAAATCCCTTCTGATAATCAAACTTTTCGACAGCCTTGATCAGTCCAAGATTTCCTTCCTGAATCAAATCAAGGAATAACATTCCACGTCCAACGTATCGCTTGGCAATACTTACGACCAATCTAAGATTCGCCTCTGCAAGGCGCTTTTTGGCATCTTCATCTCCATCTGCCATTCTTCTTGCCAGCTCTACCTCTTCTTCCGCAGTCAGAAGCGGCACCTTTCCAATCTCTTTCAAATACATACGTACTGGGTCTTCAATACTGATTCCGTCCGGAACAGACAGATCAATCTTCTCGACATCCACATCATCCTCTTCCGAAATCAGAAGATCCACATCATCAATATCATCGTCATCATCGCCACTGATACGCAAAACATCAATATTATTTGCTTCCAGATATTCAAATATCTTCTCCATCTGTTCGGATTCAAGATCCATATCCGAGAAGAAATCATTAATTTCCTGCACTTCCAGAATACTCTTCTTCTTTTTTCCCAGCGCTACCAGCTCTTTGAGTTTCTCTTCAAATTTTGCTATATTTTCTTCCATGTAGTGCCCATCCTCTCATTGCTTGTTTATATTTTATCCTTAATTAATAGAAATATGCAGTTTTTGGAGGTCCTGCAGTTCCCTTTTCGCATCCATCAACCGTTGTAATCCCTTGATATCCGTAGGGTCAAGCTTTTTTGTTGCTTCCTCAATACTATGGTTCTTCACCCGAACAACGGTTTCCTGCAACGCTTTTTCCTGCTCTTTTACGGTTGTCAATTCCTTAATCTTCGTATGGAATAGACTTGCAACCTCCCGGTGTTCTTCTTCATCCGTAAAATGATTCATAATCTTTGCCGGATTTACATCCTGATCTTCATATTGCTGATAAAGGAGTTCTGCCACCGTTCTATATATATCTCCGGTAAAATCTTCCGGAGTTATATACTTTTTAATCTGCTGAAATATGGATTCGTCCTCAATCAACCACGTCAGAAGAATCTTCTGTGACTTGACAATTCCATTTTCCTTACCTTTTTCACGATTCTGTGAAGACTTCGGCCGCTCCACCGGTTTGGCAAGTCCTGTCTGAATTGCCATCTTTCCGACCAGTTTCCGCAAATCTTCAAAACCTACATGATAAGCTTTTGCTACCGCTTCTATGTAATTGTTCCGCTCGATCTCTTCATCAAATTCCGTCAGCTTTTTAGCTGCTTCCTTCATAAAATCTGTCTTTCCCTCTGGAGAATTCATATCATAATTTTTTTCCAGAACTTCCAGGCTGAACATGAATCCATTTCTTGCCTTTTGAATCCGTTCTTCAAAAGCCTCTGCTCCGAGATTTTTAATAAATTCATCTGGATCTTTATATGGCTCCATCCGAATAATTCTGGCTGTGATTCCTACATCCCTTAGAATTGGCACTGCACGAAGCGCAGCCTTTGTTCCAGCTTCATCACTGTCATAAGTAAGGTATACCTCCTGCACATACCGCTTAATCAATGATGCATGTCCCGGAGTCAATGCAGTTCCAAGCGACGCCACTGCATTCGAAAAGCCAGCCTGATGAAGAGAAATCACATCCATATATCCTTCACAGAGCAGAAAATATGGCTTTTTGGAACTTCTGGCCCGATTCAAGCCATATAGATTCCGGCTCTTATCAAAAATCATAGTCTCCGGCGAATTCAGATACTTCGGCTTCGCGTCTCCCATGACTCTGCCGCCAAATCCAATAACTCGATTGTTGACATCCATAATCGGAAACATTACCCGATTCCAGAACTTATCATAAACGCCCTGCCTTTCGTCAACACTGATCAATCCTGCTTTCGCAATCATCTCTGTCTGATAGCCCTTTGATCTTAAATATCGATAGAGATCATCGCTATATTTGTTGGAATATCCCAGTCCAAAAGCCTTAATAGTATCATCACTTAACTTTCTTTTCTTCAGATAATCGAGTGCCTGCGCCCCCTGACTATTCTTCAGCTGAACATAATAATACTGCGCTGCCGCTTTATTGATCTCCAGCAAAATCGCCTTTGTGTCAGCACGTTCTCTTGCCTCTTTGGAATATTCCTGCTCAGGCAGTTCTACTCCTGCCCGGTCTGCCAGATATTTCAATGCTTCTACAAAAGAATAATTTTCATACTCCATTAGAAATGTAAATACGTTCCCTCCGGCGCCACATCCAAAGCAATAATACATCTGCTTCTGTCTGCTTACCGAAAAAGACGGTGATTTTTCATTGTGAAAAGGACAAAGCCCAAAGTATGAACTACCTTTTTTCTGTAGCTTCACATAACTGGAAATTACATCTACAATATCATTTTTTGATCTTACTTCTTCAATTAGTTCATCGGAATAATACATAATTTAAGCCCTCATATATAATATTCGACAAAAGCATCCGATTTCCTTTAAAATTTCCAAGATTCCGGTACAAAATATTCTTCAAATTTTTTAACTGCATATGTATCAGTCATTCCTGCTATATAATCACAGACTACCTGTTCCTCTCCCGCCTCGCCTTTTTCAAGCATATCCAAAAACTGCAGTGGCAAAAGTTCCAAATGGTGAATGTAATATTCATACAGATCCTCCACCATACGAATCGCCTTCTCTTCTTCTCCTTTGGCCTTTGAATTCAAATATACATGCTCAAACATGAATTTACGCAGCCCATTTGACGCTTCCTGAATCTCTTCAGACATACAGATCCTTGGCTGATCCATACTATTGGTAATCACATCATGAATCATTGTATTCAATCGTTTTTTTGTAGTTGCACCCAGAATTTTACGATATTTTTCCGGAATATCTTCTTCTCTTAAAATATTTCCCCGTATCGCATCATCAATGTCATGATTAATATACGCAATCTTATCAGACAACCGTACAATCTGTCCCTCTAGTGTATGCGGTGTTCCACTGGTTTTGTGATTGCGGATTCCATCCCTCACTTCCCAGGTCAGGTTCAGTCCCTGTCCCTCTTTTTCAAGTATTTCTACAACCCGAACGCTCTGCTCCTGATGTTGAAACCCCAAAGAGCAGACCTGATTCAATGCGCGTTCTCCGGCATGACCAAATGGTGTATGGCCCAGATCATGTCCAAGCGCAATTGCTTCTACCAGATCTTCGTTCAGACGAAGTGCTTTTGCAATCGTTCTTGCATTCTGCGAAACCTCCAGCGTATGAGTAAGTCTGGTTCGATAATGATCTCCTTTGGGAAGAAGAAATACTTGTGTCTTTTGTTTTAATCGACGAAACGATTTGCAATGCAGAATCCGATCACGATCTCGTTGAAATACCGGACGAATATCACATTCTTGTTCCGGTCTGTCTCTTCCCACAGAATCCTTACTTAAGGCCGCATATGGGCTCAAATATTCTATTTCCCGAAGTTCTAACTGTTCCCTGATCGTCATGTATCTGCCACCTCTTTATCTCTTTTTTTCCTTTAATCGAGTTTCAATTGCATTCACCACAGTTTCTAATACTTTAATTCTTGCATAATATTTACTATTTCCTTCTACTACAATCCAAGGTGCATTGGGTGTGGAAGTACGAATCAACATTTCATTTACAGCTTCTTCATACTGACTCCATTTTTCTCTGTTACGCCAATCTTCATCCGTTATTTTCCATTGCTTTTCTGGATTCGCCTGTCTTGCTTTAAACCTTCTCTCTTGTTCATCCTTATCAATCTGCATCCAGAATTTTAAGACAATTGCACCTGAATTCGTAAGATCCAATTCCATATCATTTATTTCTTTATAAGCCCTCTGCCATTCCTGTTTTGTGCAGAAACCTTCAATTCGCTCCACCATAACTCTTCCATACCAGGTCCGGTCAAATATCGTTATATGTCCTGCCTTTGGCATATCCGTCCAAAAACGCCATAGATAATGATGTGCTTTTTCTATATCATTTGGAGATGCGGTTGGATGAACCACATATCCTCTTGGATCCATTTTTTCTGTCAGGCGCTTGATTGCCCCTCCCTTTCCTCCAGCATCCCAGCCTTCAAATGCAAGTACTACCGGAATTCTTCTGCGATATAACTCACTGTGAAGCTTTTCTATCTTCTTCTGTAGTTTTTCCAGGCGCTTTTTATACTCCTCTTTTGTATAAGAAAGGCTTAAATCTGCTTTTGCTAGAATTGATTCCTTTAATTTTTTATCTTTTTCCGATTCATTAACCCGGAATTCCTCTTTTTGTCCCCTTTCTTCTGTTTCCTTTTTCACTTTCTGTTCTTTGATTCTTTCTTCCAAAGTCTGGATTACAATTGCATAAATCTTTGCTGTTGCAAACTTCCGATCAGTTGCTTCAACAATGTGCCATGGCGCATATTCTGTATCTGTGCGCATTAGCATCTCCTCATTCATTTTCTGATATTTTTCAAATTCTTTATTTCTCTTTAAATCTCCTTTGCTCACACGCCATGAAGTCTCTTCTGAACTCAACAATTTGTCGAATCTTTTTTTCTGCTCCTTTTTCCCAATTGCCAGAAAAATTTTAATAATTACCATTCCATCTGCAGTTAATTGTTCTTCGAATGAACAAATCGAATGATATGCATCCTCAATTTCTTCTTTCTTCATTTTTTTATCAAAGCGATCCACCAAAACCTTTCGATACCAGCTACTGTCATAGATTGCAATTCTGCCCTTCGCTGGCATCTTTGTCCAGAACCTCCATAAAAAAGGATGCATACGTTCTTCTTCTGTCTCATTCTTCACAGCATATACTTCAAATCCTCTTGGATCAAGTGCCTGAATCAATTGCGCTATCTGCACTCCTTTTCCAGATGCTCCATACCCTTCAAAGGCAATCATAACGGGAATCCCTAACTCTTTGCATTCCCGCTGTAATTTCCCAAGTTTCGATTCATATCCCAACATCTTTTCTTTATATTCCGTCTTACTAAGACTCTTCGTCAAATCTATTTTTTCCAACATATTTTCTCCTCCTTGCACAACCAAGAATGCCAATATTTCTAAGATTTCTAATTCTTTTATTATTATACACTATTTGCCAAATATATATTGGTTTTTCGCAAAATATGGATGTTGTTTTTCTTTTATAATGCTATAATTTTCCTATAAAGGAGTGTTTATATCATGTCAAAAACAAATTTGGGGAAAAATCAGATAACAGAAGGGATTATCTGGAAACAACTATTAATCTTTTTCGTTCCTATTGCAGTTGGAACGTTGTTTCAACAATTATATAATACTGTGGACGCCATCATTGTGGGTAGATTTGTAGGAAAAGAAGCTTTGGCTAGTGTCGGAGGATCAGCTTCGGTCATCTCTTATCAGGTGGTTGCATTTTTTACTGCTCTATCTACTGGTGCAACCGTAATCATCTCACAATTCTATGGTGCATGTGATTCCAGGAATCTTCACAAAGGCTTACATACTTCATACGCCTTTGCAATTATTGTAAGTATCATAATCTCTATTGTCGGATGGTTTTCTACTCCATGGCTCTTAGAAATTATGAACACCCCATCAGATACAATGGACGATTCTGTTTTATATCTAAGAATTTATTTTCTTGGAATTATTGCTACACTAATATACAACATGGGATCTAGTATTATGCGGGCTATTGGTGATTCCAGACGGCCTTTATATTATCTGATCATCTGCTGCGTCCTGAATATAACAATGGATCTTCTTTTTGTGGTTGTATTGAAAATGGGGATTGCTGGTGCCGCTATTGCCACTATCTTGTCTCAGGGGACAAGTGCAATTCTGGTAACGAGATCACTCATGACTTCTTACAATATGCTGAAATTAGAACTTCGTTCCATCCGTCCCACTCTATCAATCCTAAAATCAGAACTTCGCATTGGACTTCCGGGAGGACTTCAGGCTTGCACTTATGGACTTACAAACATGATCATTCAATCTGCCATCAATGGTTTCGGCACCGATACCACTGCTGCATGGGCGGCTTTCGGAAAAATGGATCTCATTTTCTGGGCAATCAGCGGAGCACTGGGCACTTCCGTTACCACCTTCTCCGGACAGAATTATGGTGCAGGGAAAATGAACCGTGTATACAAAAGTGTACGCATAAGCCTTGGAATGTCCCTGGCCATCTGCGGAACAATCCTGGCATGTCTGATGATATTCGCCCGCCCATTATTCCATCTCTTTACCACAGATGAGAATGTCATTGAGATTGGAGTATATATGTTGCTCTATATTGTTCCAAGCTACAGCATCTATATATTTGTAGAGATAATATCCGGTGCCCTTCGCGGTATGGGAGATGTACTGATTCCATCTCTGATAACAATTGGCGGTGTCTGCGGCGTAAGATTGCCTTGGATTTTAATCATGACACCAATCCATCATAGTATATCCACCATTCTGATCAGTTATCCTCTCGCCTGGGCATCCACAGCACTTTTGCTGATTCCCTACTATTTCTATCGCAAGCGGAAGATGAGGCGCAAGACATCCGGGGGATGTCTGCTCTGCGCCGACCGGAGCGAAGCGTAGATCTTGAACCTCGGGTTCAAGGGACGCTTCGGCTCCTAATACAAAAAGGTCCAACCCATAGGGTTGAACCTTTTTGTATTAGGATGCGGAAGATGGGACTTGAACCCACACGACTGCAATAGTCACAAGATCCTTAGTCTTGCTCGTCTGCCAGTTCCGACACTTCCGCAAGTGGCGTCTTTATCAACTGCCCGAAGATTATAATACTACACTATACTACAAAAGTCAACAACTAATTTAACTTTTTTTCTTTAACACATGATGTCTTATGTAATAGAATGTTTTTTCTTCTCCTTCATCTGCCAACATCCTCAATAATGAATGTAACAATCTTGCTGTCTCAGGATGGATCATCTTACCTAGTCTCGCAGCACCTTTCTCATAATACTCCAACGGATGCGAATCCATATAATTCTCGCCTTGATAAGTCTTAGACGCTGCAATCCTGTCTACAAACATTTCTACTACATACTTCACAGGCATCTTAAGCCCAACAATACCTTCTTCTGGATTCACGCTATAATCAATCCAATATTCGTAATGATGTTTATTTCTGCCCTTGTGATGAAGCCATGCCTGCGAATATCCGGTTGCTTCCCGTTCTGCATTATTAGGGCTTCGATTTCCTTGATAATACCAACATCCTACCAAAAATTCTGTTGGCGTATATTTGGACAGATCATGGAGTAATCCTTGTTTATAGAGTCCTACTTTAAAACAACCTTTCATAACCAGCCATTTATGGTGATTAATCGTCTTCAAATGTTGCAAAGCTTTCATATCTCTTTACTTCTCTTTCTTTCATCATCCAATCAATCTTTTCATCAAAAATAACAGGAACAAGTGCATTGGATAGAAAATGTAAAAAAAGTATTTTATTCCTTTTCCTCGTTCTCCATTATATAATGCAATAGGAAACATCGCAATAGCTCCATATCTCTGCAAGTTCCCTTTCCAGAGAAAGTTCCACAAAATTCCCCCTGCCAGTTTCAATCTTTTATTCTGACGAAACAAATAAAAAACCAAAATCAAAAGAATTCCCTTAAAACTATAATCTGTCTTCAAACATACAGCCGCCCACATCACCAATAATACTTCAACCACTTTCGTCGGCCATTCGCCTGCCATTTGCAACACATACATCATAAGCACGCCTAAAAGTAAAGTAAAAAAAACATTCTGATGAGTGAATTCCAATATTGTTTCACGAAAAGCAAGGTCATAGGGAATCTCCGAGATTACAGCAAAAGTTCCAAGCCTTATCATATATTGATATAAGTCATGCGTATGAAAAAACCCTTCCACTAACAAAAAGCAAAATATTGGAAAGGACACTCTTCCTATCTCCCTCATCAACATACATTCTGGAAAAAGGACTGCACCCGTATGGTCTATGACCATTGTAATAATTGCAATCCATTTTAATTGATAAGATGTGAGTCTAATTTTCTGTACCAATCTCATGCTATTTCCTGCCTATAACCAGCATAATAGTCCTTTCTGCTACTTCGACCAGTCTCTGATTATCCAAAAGTTCTGGTTCTTCTAAAACTCCTTCACTGGTTGAAGCTATTTTATACCATTTCTTTCCTGACGACAATGCCGGTAAAGCAAATGGATGCTCCTGCCAATGCATATTGTATGCCACAAAGCAGTCGTCTCCTCCGACAGCAGCGCCACTATAATAAACTCCTAATTGCCTGCTGGAAACCTCCGATGGAACTCTCCACGCGCTCTCACCATGATAAGACACATCAGGGACTCCACAACTGACTTGATCAATTCCCCGCATTTCTTCTTCCGGCCAGAACACCGGATATGCTTTTCGTATTTCGATCAATTTCTTTACAAAATCATGCAATTCTTTTTTCTTTTCTAGTTTACTCCAATCTAACCATCCCACTGGATTATCCTGACAATACACATTATTATTGCCTTTTTGTGTATTTTCAAATTCGTCGCCCGCCAGAATACAAGGTGTTCCTTGTGCAAAGAGTAACAAGAAAAATGCATTTTTTATTTGTTGCTGACGTAATTCCAGAACAGCCTTTTTACGAGTCACACCTTCCACACCACAATTCCAACTGTAATTGTATTCCGGACCGTCCTGATTATTTTCTCCATTCGCTTCATTATGTTTTCCATCATAGGATACCAGATCATACAAAGTAAATCCGTTCTGATTCGTAATATAATTATAAGTTCTGTCTCCCAGAGAATTATGCCGCAGCCAATACATAACTTCAGGAATCATTCCTTCATCACTTTTCAAGAATCGTCGCATCACCGTCTGAAATCCGGTCTGATGTACCATAATCTTTGTTTTCTTCAAAATCGGATCCGCACAGATACCCTCCATGGGTGCCGAAGATGGATTTAGTATGAATCCATCTACATGATATTCCATCATATAATATCTTAGACATTCTTCCATCATCTGTTTTGGAACATTACCAGAAAACGGCATTTCCAACACAACTTCTATTCCTTCTCTATGGCAGGATTTGACCATATCTTTTAATTCATTTACAGCATCTTTTGAATAGGCATAAGCACCCTTTGGTGCAAAACAATAAGCATCCCCATATCCCCAGTAATTACAATATTGAAGATTTTCTTCAAAATCATATACCGGCATACACTGAATCTGGTTGATTCCAAGTTCTTTCAGATAAGGTATTTTTTCAATCACTCCCCGAAATGTCCCTTTGGCCTTTACCTTAGATGAAGAATGTTTTGTAAATCCTCTTACATGCAGGCTATATGCAATAATACTATGATACGGAAGCTGCAAAGGCGCATCACCTTCCCAGTCATATTCTTTGATATCCAGCTTTCCTCGCACTTCATGCATCTGAACATCTCTTGCCTGCCCCCATTTTTCGCGTCCTGCCAACGCTTTTACATATGGATCAACAACAATCTCCCCATCCATCTCATAGTTATATTCATATTCAGATGGGTCAATATCTTCCAGCGCAATATATCTTACTTCCCCAATCGATTTCTTCATTCCAAAAGACATACAGGGTTTCTTTTCTCCTGCATGGTATAACAATAACTGACACTCCTTCTCCTGTGGTACTGCCACCGAAAAATTCATGGTATTTCCTATCCTCGTAACTCCTAGTGGTAAAGGTCTTCCCTGTATCTCTTTCATGCTTTATCCTTCCTGTCGTCTATATTTTTACTGCCACCCATCTACGCCATACATATCAACGTTATCTTTATCAATCATAAATACATCTTCATAGGTCTCTTCTTCGTATTCATTTCCTTCTAATATGTCAATTCCAACCTGAGCTGCTGTTTTTCCCATATTAATAGGAGATTGTGCTGCTGTTCCTGCTATCTGACTTTCTGATTTCTTCAGCTCCTTCTTTATGTCAGGAGAACCATCTACACCATAGATGATTACCTTGTCAAGTCCCGCCAGATTCACAGCCGTCTTCGCTGCAACTGCCAATTGATCATTTCCACACATAATAGCCATTACATCAGTATATTCATCTACAATCTTTTCCGCAGCATCCAAGGCCTTTTCAAATTCTCCATTCGTATCGGCTCTGGCAACAACTTCAAATCCCTTCTCGGCTTTTGCGATTGCTTCTTCAAATCCTGTAATTCTATCATTAATTGAATTCTGTGTCGGACATTCTAAAATAGCAACTTTTCCTCCATCCGGGCATCTTTCGATCAGATCTTCCCCACAAATATATCCCGCTTTTTCATTATCCGACCCAACATATGCGTCTACATAATCCATCTCTTTTACTTGTGTGTCAACATTAATGATTTTGACATCTGCATCTTTCAGCTTTTCCAAAGATGGAGTAATCGCTTCCCAATCCACCGGGCAAAGGAAAATAGCATCAATGCCTTCCTCTATCATCTCTTCAATCTGGGTTGCCTGAAGTTCTGGATCCGATCCCGGGTCTTTCGTGATCATCTGATATCCTTCATCTTCAATAGCTTCTCTCATTGCTGCCTCCAGCGTTATAAAATATGGATTTTCCATATCGATTGCCGTAAAGCCAAATACATATGTATCTTCTTCTGTCTCTTCACTATCCTGTGTCTCTTCCGTAACAGCATTGTCCTCCGGAGTACCTACATTCTTCTTGCAGGCGGACAATGCGAAAATGCATATGAGCATCACTGATAATACTCTTAACATTCTCTTTCTCATCATAATAGTTTTCCTCCTTATGCATATGTTCGCATATTTAATATACATTTTACAACATTTTTACTTGTTTGGCTACTGTTTTCATTTTCTTGTATTTCCTCCAAAACATCCTTGCATTTTGCATGCTCCTTTGGTACAGTTAAAGTATCTATAAATAAAGGAGATTATGCTATGGATGAATACATGACAGTTGAGCTTACTCTCGACAACGATGAAGTCGTTGAATGTGCCATTCTAACATTATTTGAAGCGAGCGGCAAAGAATACATCGCTCTTCTTCCTCTTAATGAAAATGGCGAGACAGAAGACGGCGATGTATATCTTTACCGTTATATTGAAAACGAAAGCGGCGAACCAGAGCTTGAGAATATCGAAGATGATGACGAATATGAAATTGCTGCTGACGCTTTTGACGAATGGATGGATACACAGGAATTTGAAGAGTTAGACGACGAGGAGTAGTTCCTCGACAAAACGGGAAGGATTGATATCCTTTCCGTTTTTTTCTTTTACATAACTAATAATCAGCTTTCTTTTGGCACGTGTCATAGCTACATAAAATAATCTTCGTTCTTCTTCTATATCATCAGGAGTCTTTGCTTTCTTATATGGTATACTTCCTTCATTACTTTCAATAATAAAAACAGAGTCATACTCCAGCCCTTTGGCCCCATGGATTGTCATGAGAGCAACACCCTCTTTACTCTCTTTTTTTTCTCTCTGCTTTTCCAACATCTCCCGATAATTATCTACATGAACAAACCATTCTCTGATAGTCTGAAACTCTCTGGAATTCTGTTGTATCTCATCTAGAACATTCATGATTTCCTCTAAGGATATCTTTCTATATGCGGCGTATTCTTTTAAGAATTCATCATATCCTATACTTTTTCGAATATATTGAATCGCAGCAAATGGCGTCTTATTCTGAATCATCTTCATATCCCATTCCAACTGGTCAATTCGATCCATCATCCAATCCTTATCACAATAGAAATTTCGTAATGATTCATAACTAATTTTATCCCCACTTAAGCTGTCACGACCAATATAACGTTTTGGACGGTTGGCAACCTGAAGAAAATATTTTCGGTCATAATCTCCTTGTGACAAATGGAAATAACTACTGATATCGATCCCTACAAAATGATCATAAATATTATTCAGATATTCTTTCATCGTAAAAGGTATCTGATACTCCATCAGTGTTTCAGAAAGCGCCCTTGCATCTAAATTCGTCCGATACAACACAGCAATCTGATGATAAGGAAGCCCCTGGGCAACATACTCTTTTATCTTCTCCAACACATATTTACTCTCTTCAACCGGATCTTTTACCTCCTGAACATGTATAGTCTCTCCCGGTTTTTTCTTGGAAATGATTTCTTTCTCATAACGTTCCTGATTATGTGCAATAACGCGCAATGCACCTCTTACGATATGCGCGGTTGAACGATAATTAATATTTAAAAGGATTTGTTTCGATTCTGGATAATTTTTTCGGAATTCCATCATGATACCAGGTTTTGCACCTCTGAATCCATAGATAGACTGGTCATCGTCGCCTACCACAAACAAATTATTTTCCGGTTCAGCAAGCATCCTGACAACATCGTACTGCGCCTGATTTACATCTTGAAATTCATCCACAAGAATATAACGGAATTTTTTCTGCCATTTCTCTAAGATATCTGGCCGACTTCGAAAAAGATCCCGACACATCACCAGCATATCTTCAAAATCAATTTTTCTTAATTTTCTTTTTTCTTTCTCATATGACTGATACAGTTCCCGAAATCTGTTCGTCCCATAACGAGAAGATTCATAGAATTGAATATCATAACAATTATTTTTCACATTTCCTATTTCTATTGCCAATTCTTCAAGAATATCTTTCTCCTCTTCCGCATCTGATATTTCTCCCCAATCCATAGATACCGCAATTTGCTTAATGAGCTGAATCTTTTCTTCCTCCAACAATAAATTAGCCTGATTCAGTCCATAGGCCCACTTCAAAATTCCGTAATAAATCCCATGAAATGTACCAAAAGTCACCGGTACCCCTGATGTTCCTATAATTTGTCGGAAACGGTTCTTCATCTCATTTGCAGCATACTTTGTAAAGGTAATGACCAGAATTTCTTCTGGTCTTACCTTATACTTTGTAATCAGATATTCTATTCTTTTCGCTATGGTAAGAGTTTTCCCGGAACCGGGACCGGCAAGAACCATACATGGTCCATTCTTATGGGCGACCGCCTCAGCCTGAGCCTGATTTAAACTCATAGATTCACCTTATTTGCTTAATAACTCAATTCCTTTCCTGATTCTCTTAAGAGATTCTTCTTTTCCAAGGATTTCCATAATCTCTGTTGCTCCGCCAGGAGTACTCTGCTTTCCAGATACTGCCGTTCTGACTGGCCACATCACAAAACCTGTCTTCACACCTTTTTCATCCACATAACCTTTTAATGTGGCAAAGAGAGCATCATTGCTAAAGTCCTCCTGCTCTTCAAGAATCGGAAGAATCTCCTGAAGGACCTCAAGTGAATTTTCTTCATTGGTTTTCATCTTTTTATGGCAATACATAGTAGTGTCATAATCCGGCAACTCTTCAAAGAAGTCAATCTGTTCTTTAATATCTGGGAAAATTTCGATTCTAGTCTTTACCAGAGCTGCTATTTTCTTTAGATCATAATCTTTTGTCACAACTTCTCTGATATATGGTTCTGCCATATGATAAAATTTATCAAAATCCATGGATTTTAAATATTCACCATTCATCCATTTTAATTTCACGATATCAAACACCGCCGGCGACTTACTCATATGATGATAATCGAATTCCTTCACCAATTCTTCCAACGAGAATATCTCCTGATTGCCAGATGGACACCATCCCAACAATGCAACATAATTCACAACTGCTTCTGTAACAAATCCCTGATTGATCAAATCCTCATATGAAGAATGTCCACAACGCTTGCTCAGTTTTTTATGATTCTCATCAGTAATTAATGGACAATGTACATATGTTGGAATCTCCCATCCAAACGCCTCATAAATCTTGTTATATTTCGGCGCAGATGACAAATATTCATTCCCACGTACAACATGCGTAATTCCCATCAAATGATCATCAATAACATTAGCAAAATTATATGTCGGATAGCCGTCTGATTTGATCAAGATCAAATCTTCTAATTCCTCATTTGGAACTGTAATGTCACCATAAATATCATCATGGAAAGTTGTTGTCCCCTCCGTCGGCATATTAAACCGAATAACGTACGGCTTACCGGCTGCCAGATTCGCTTCTACTTCCTCCTTGCTTAATCCCAGACAATGCTTATCATATACAACAATTTCTGTTCCACCATCAGCAGAAACACTGCTCTTTAATGAATCCAGTCTCTCTTTGTCACAAAAGCAATAATATGCATCTCCCTGTTCGATCAACTGCTTGGCATATTTCAGATAAAGACCTGATGCATTACGTTCACTCTGCACATATGGACCTACTCCTCCATCTTTATCCGGGCCCTCATCATGAATCAAGCCTGTCTCCGCTAATGTATGATAAATGATCTCCAACGCACCGTCTACAAAACGCTCCTGATCCGTATCTTCAATCCTCAGCATGAAATCTCCACCTTCATGCTTTGCAATCAAATAAGCGTATAGCGCTGTTCTTAAATTTCCTACATGCATTCTCCCTGTAGGACTTGGTGCAAATCTTGTTCTTACTTTACTCATGGTTATCTTCCTAATTCCTTTCGTATTTTTTCTAATGTATCATCTACTCTTGCATGAATTACAATATCTGCATATTTATCAGAAAAATGAGGCTCTTCATTTACTAAAATCAGCTTACTTCCATCGTAATAATCTATCAGCTGACTACAGAGATATGAATTGAGATTCGTTCCAAGCACCAGCAATACATCTGCTTTCTGAATCTCTTCTGCCGCTTTTGTAATAACTACATTGTCTACCATCTCACCAAACAAACATACCTTAGGACGAATTGGCGTATTACAATGCTCACACAACGGAACTCTGGCAGAATCTCTGACATATTCCATAGAATACTTGCGTCCACAATGCGGACAATAATTATCGTATACACTACCATGCAGATTAATTACATTCTTACAACCAGCTCTTCCAGGAAGGCCAAAAATACGCCTGGTAATAATTGACTGAAACAAACCTGCTTTTTCCAATTCCGCCATCTCATAAAACCCTTTTCCTGGCGGTTTATCTAAATGACTTAACAACTCATTTCGATAAAACTCAAAAAATTGATCTTTTCGGGTGGAGTAAAATGCGCTCGAAAACAATTCTTCACAAGAATATCCGTATTTTAACTCAATATCATAAGACTCATCTCCGTCTCGAATTGCCGGATAATCACTCTCGATCAACATACCAAAACCACTTAAAACAGTAGTATACTTGCTTTCTTGCAATATCTTCAGTAAAGTTCTTTCCAACATGTAGCATCCCTCCCTCTTATTACATAACCTGGAATACATACTTATTGTAGCACAACCCTTTAACTTCCATCAACCTTTTCTAAGCCGTCTGAATTTTCTTTCTCTCCAATAATTCGCCTGAAATACTTCTCGTGGTATAGATACAATCAAGACAATTCCCAGTACCATGGCAAATGCAATTTTCAAAGATTCCATCCCTTTCTGTACTGCCAGTCCCAACTGATTAGTCACCAAATAATAAGCTGTAAAATATACTCCTGCTCCCGGTACCATTGGAAAAATTCCTGATACAAGAAATATCGTAATTGGACATTTCATCTTAACTGTCAGCATTCTCGAAATCAAGACTACCACCAGTGTTCCAAAAAATGAAGCTACTGCCGGAGAAGAATATTCATGAGCAATCAGATACATAAGCCACCCGGCAGCTCCCGTCATTCCGCAGCATAGATAAAAACGCTTGGGAACATTAAACAATATAGCATATCCAATAGTCCCCATAAAAGCACACAATATATTAATCAGAATCCCCATTATATCATAAGTCCTCCTCCCATGTTATTGTAAATACTGAGCGTCAATCCTACACCTACTGCTATATAAACAAACGTTAGCAACGCATCAATCATACGCACTGTCCCGGACAGAAAATCACTGTCCGCTATGTCTCGTATTGCATTCACAAATGCCAGTCCCGGAACCAACGGCATGATTGAACCGATAATCATTCCTTCCAATCTGACTCCCCCTAGAAAAGGAAGATGAATCGCAATGATTGCCATCAAAGTAATAATCGCTCCTCCCACAATATTCACGATCATCTTAGACATATTATGTTTCTTTCCAACCAATACCCATAAATACAACAGACATCCAATGCAGAACGCAATCACACTCTCTCGCAGCGTAGCTCCTAATAAATATCCAAAAAATCCACTGCCAATACCAGCCGCAAGCACTTGAAAATACCACTTCTTAGCAGGCATTTTATCAATCACTTTCAAACGTTCAGATGCTTCATCTATTCCTACATTCCCAGCAGTAATCTCTCGAGACAAATCATTAACTTCTGCCACAATTCCAAGATGCGAAGCAGACAAAGGTACCTGCTTTACCTTTGTATATGCCTCTTCCATATCATTTTCCGCAGTGACAAAGATTGCATGGCTCAAGGTAAAAATATCAACTTGATCAACATGAAAACGATTACAGATTCTGGTAATTGTCTCTTCCACACGAAATATCTCCGCTCCATTTTTCAAAAGAATTCTTCCAGCTTCCAGAGCAAGATCGACAACTTTCTTAACATTTACTTCCGACTCAAGCTGCTTCTTCAAATAAATCATATCTGTGAGCATAATACCATCTTCATAAATCGGTTTTTTATAATTCTTTACAAAAAAATCAACAATAATATGGGAATTAACAAATCCACATTTTTTATAAAAATCTAACGTCTTCTGACAATTACCTGTTCCTACATACATAGTGTCGCACTGCGCACTATAATGCTCACACAGAAAAAGTATCATATTTTTCCCATAGCCTTTTCCCTGGTCTTCTTCTCTGGTCGCTATGTTCTTCAATTCACATTTACGATTTTTCAACAGCATTACCACACAGACTGTCTTGACCTCCCCATGCTCCTTCAATATAAACATCTCGCCCTCATCCAGATACTTCTCGATCATCTGTTCTTCCGGGTCAGCCATCAGCAACATATCCATGTATTTTTTCTTATTGTCTACAACCTGTTGAATATTCATTTTTGCACCTCTATCAATTAATCCAACTTATTATAGCACCTACATTCTGAAAATTATAGTATAATTTTACATAGTTTTAGGGATGCTTTCTGAGTTCTTCTCAAATAACATCCCTAATCTCTATCTTCCTGCCGGATAACAGAATACTTCTCCTGTTTTCAAATATAAGATTCCGCAAGAACTATAATAATTTGGATTTCCTTCTGCTACTTCTATGTAGAATAGTGACGTTAGATTATCAAATGCACCTGGCTCTATGTAAGTAATATTCCCCGGAATATAGATTTCCATTGTCTCTGCTTCCAATCCTTCGGCCACAGATTTCGCAATTCCAGTACATTTATTGTTATTTGGAAATGCCAAAACTCCATCGGCAACCGGCATATCTTCGTACCCAACAATCAAGCCATTCTCATCACACAAGAAACCATTAATATTGATGTAACTGTTACTTACGTCTCCCTCTTCTTCTGGTATTTCATCCAAAATTCCCACTGGAAGAGCTTCATCTGGCAGTGATTCCTGATAGCTTTTTTCAACAGAATTTGTCGATATTGCAGTGGGTTTTACTGATATTTTAGGTATTTCACTAATATTCAGATTTACCACATCTGCAAATCTTGGCGAACCAGTGTGTGTCTGTTCTCTGATAACCATTGAAATTTTATTCGTTGACATTGCATCTACAGCATGCGTCATCGTACTATTCATTCCTTCGACCGTTGGAAGTTCTGCGCAGACTTGTGCCTGATTCATTACCCCAACAGTTAAAGCACTCCAAAATAAAATACTGATAATTGCACTTATTATTCTCTTCCATGGAACATAAATATGAATGCCTGGATATCTTAATTTCAAAACCGCTTCCATAACTATTAACACCTCACGGTTTTATTATAAATCCATCTGTCCCTAAAAAGAAAGTGGCATCTTGACACATCAAGATGCCACAATACAATTATTATTGAATATATCCAGCTTTTTTAAGCTCTTCTTCTGCCTTTGCAAGATTTGCATCAGACACTCGGATAATCGGTCCGGTACATCCCATTCCGCTCTCTGCATAGATATTGATCTTCCACAATGCTTTCACTGCATCTTCCAGATCCATAACCTCAATTCCAGGTATCTGTGCTGTTACGATCTCTTTTGGTGGTTCTTTGACTTCTTCTGCTGCTCCTGCCGGTTTCTGAGATGCTTTTAATGCATCCAGGATGTCCTTTAATCCAGCCTTCTGAGCTGCCGCAAATTCTTCTTTTGCTACTTCAAAGACTTTTCCTCTTACCAGCTGTGCTGCATATCGGATCGCATTTGCAATGACCGGTGCTCCACTGGCTCTGGATACGATCATGACTAACTGTTCATATCCTTCTCCAATGCCTGGTCCATAGCCATATCCTGTTGCTTCAAAGCTTCCGCCTGTATTTGCAGATGAAAGCATCTTCACAAGGATATTTCCTGTCAGGGAATCCGTTACCATAATGTCCGGTGATGCCTGAAGCACATCATTTCCTCTCATCACACATCCGCCATCTGCTCTGGATGACTCTGCAAATGTAATGTCATATCCCTGTTCCTTTAACTGTTTCAGGGCTTTTTCTGTCTGACGTGCGCCGTCTACATTCAGGATTCCTACTGATGGAGCGGCATTTCCACATGCTTTTGCAGTAATGATTCCATAGATTGCATTCTTGATCATACCTTCAATACGGTCTGTACTGGAAGTTCCGGTCGTGTTCGCAATATACATCTCTTTTCCCATCGCTGGTGTTACACAGCGTCCAACCGTTGATACACCAATCGGGAATGGGAAGTGCATGGTCACTGCAGCATCCACTTCTTTATTCTTCAGCATCTCTTCCATCTTATCATGGCCTTCTTCATCATTCGCCACTTTGACGGTCGTTACGCCTTCTGCCTCTAATGTACCAATGTAATATACATCGATTCCATCTTTTGCTGCCGCCACTGCTGCAGCCATGGAGTTCTCTTCTCCGTGCTCGCTTCCCATTCCTGTGAGGGCAACCTTTGGTCTCTTGCCAAAGCTTCCTGTTTCCAGTCCCTGTGCCATCTCCATGAATGCCTCAGCGATCATCTTTTCAATATTTTTTGCCATATCAAAGCCCCCCTATTCTGCCATCAGGGTAGCTGCAAAGTCTTTCATTGCTTTTGCGATCAGTCCCTTAACCTCTTCTTCGGATACACCTGCAGCAGCTTCTTCTTCTGCCTTTGTATTTCCGTGAATTACGAAGGATACACCGTCAAATAAGTTTGTCATACGTCCAAGGAACAGACTTCCTTTTCCGATGATCATTGCATTCTTAATCTTTCCTTCCAGAATATCTTCACGTGCAAATCCTACATATGGTACTCCTGAAGGAATATGACCCTGGGTAGGAGCCCATCCGGTAAGACCGTGGTCTTTTGTAAAGGATGCCAGTTCTTTTCTGTCAAGCTCGCCTCTCTTTACTGCCAAAGCTGCGATCATCTTGTAGTTTGCAAGCGGAACATCTCCTGCTCCTGCCGGTTTTGTGATGTCCGGATTCTGCATCTCTGGTGAGAATTTATCGATATCTGTAATCTTCATTCCAACTCTGTCAAGTGGATCAGCTACCAGACTTCCGATTACGTTCTGTGGTGCGGAACCTGTTCCAACACTGTGACGTCCAAGCATTCCAAGGTCAATCTCTGGGTTTACACCATCATTTTCAGAAATGACAACTGCAAATCCTCCCAGGCAGTCCTCAAGGATCGGAAGGCCTTTCTTCACATGGTCTTTTCCATTCATACCAAGTTTTGCTGTACATCCGCCAGCAGTAACTACTACCGTCTTGTATGCACCGGATTTTACAAGTGCTGCTGCTTCAATCAATGCATGCGTCGGAGCTGCACAGAATCCTCTTGCATCAGAACCTGTTGCATTCACAAGACCTGCAACTTCAGCTGCAGCCTTTGCAAAGTTACCGCCACCGCGCTGATTCATATCACCACATGCCTCTTCCGCACAGTCGATTACATACTCTACATCTGCTTTGTCAATTCCTGCATTACGTACTGCATAGAGAAGTGCCAGTACACTGGATGCCTTGCTCATCAGGTTCTCATGCATTACGTGTGATGACAAGTTCACATCGATATCATGAGCAGGCTTGATACATCCAACCAGTTTGTTTTCAAAATATAATGCTTCTGCATGGTCATCATTAATCAATGCTTCGATCTCTGCAATCTCCACACCTTCCTCAATCTTCTCTACGATATCATCAGAGATGATCGGGTCTGCTGCAAATGCATCTTTATATTTTGCAACGAATTCTTTGTCGAGTTTTACAACTTCGAACATATCACATGCCTGAACAAGGAACAGGAATTCTTCCTCTGGCATGATCTCGCCATATTTTCCGTAGCGCTCTGCGCCTTCTTTTTTCTTATCATAATATGGGAACTCTACCTCAGCCAGCTCATCCGGATGTACATTTCCAATATATGTCTGGTTTGGCCAGTAAGAAACTGCATCCTCATAAGAGCGGAGATGTCCTGGAAGTTCTTTTAAGTATTCAGACTCTGGATTTACGATTCTCTCTGTTGTCTGAGTTGTTCCGTTATATAAAACCATATCAGGAGTATGTGCCAATACGTAGCTTGCTCCTTTGATTACACTATTCATGGGTTTTCCACCTTTCTTTTTTCTTGCTTTGACGAAATTCATAGAAAAAAGAGGCAGTACCCTAGTGGGTACACACCGGGTCTGCCCCTTTTTAAGCATCGATTAAGCCTGTTCTCTGATAGCTTCCATCTCACTAACGATGTCGTCTACGTCAAGAACCATTTCCATCATACCAACCTGCTCGTCATATACTGCTTCATCAAATTCTTCTTTGATTTCAGGTTCACATACGTGATATACCGTGAGTCCAAGCTGGACCCCTGTCAATGGACCTGCAAAAGTAGGATCGCCTAATGTTACAGTCTCAGCTGCAAGACCTGCAGCTTCGCCTTCAGCTGCTCCAAGAACTACTACTAAGTTCTCTGCGCCGTATTCTTCAGCGAATTCCTTTACTCTCTTCTGATTCTCTAAGTCCATTGCGCCTGCGCTCGTTCAGACGAAACATTCCGTTGATGAAAATACGATCTCAGCACCAGCAGTCTTTACGCATTCAGCGATAGCTGGTCCCGGAATTCCATCACGGTCTCCGATAATTATTGCTTTTTTCCCTTCTAAAATAGCCATAATTATGCTTTCTCCTTTCTTAAGTGGTAAAAAACATGTTATATGATCAAGAAATATCTCTTAGATATATTTCTGAATCATCGCTTCAATACTTTCCGGTGTTGCTTCTTCCTTTACAACTTCGTCGATCTTCTCTCCGTCTTTGTAAATAGCCATAACCGGAAGGCCAAGAATCTTCTGACTGATTGCCAGACGACGTGCCTTTGTTGTGTTCAGAGATGTGAATTTTAATTTATCTCCATATGTTTCAGCAAACTCGTGTACCTTTGGCATCAGAGCCTGGCATGGAACACATCCATCTCCATAAAAATCTACAAATACATAACCTTCTGCCTCTAATACTTCAGCCTGAAAGTTTGTCTTATCCAAATCTAACATTGGTATCATCCTCCTTTTATTATGTTGCTTTTTATATAACCCGGAAGAACCAAAAGGCGTCACTTTATGACCATGCGCCGCTTCGCACCGCGATTTACTTTTCTCCGGCTATATAATCTAGAAGTAATCAGACATGCTTCTTTCTACCTGAACAGCTGCGATTGCTCCATCAGCTGCTGCAGTTACAACCTGTCTTAAACTCTTGACACGAACATCACCTGCTGCATATACACCTGGGATGTTTGTATGCATATCAGCATCCGTCTTGATATATCCGCGTTCATCCATGTCAATGATTCCTTCGAATGGTTTGGTATTCGGAACAGTACCGATAAATCCAAACACACCGAACATTCCGTCTTCTTCATCAGCTTCTACTGTAGTGATCTCGCCAGTCTTTACATTCTTTACTTTCATCCACTGAAGGATATCATCTCCTCCAACTTCTTCAACTACAGAATCCCACATAAAGTTAAGTTTTGGATTCTTGAATGCTTTTTCCTGAATAGATTTTGCAGCACGAAGTTCATTACGTCTGTGAATAATCGTAACTTTTCTTGCAAATTTTGTAAGATACATAGCTTCTTCTACAGCGGAATCTCCACCACCTACTACATATACTTCAAAATCTTCGAAGAAGTTTGCATCACATGTGGCGCAATAGGAAACACCTTTTCCTGTGAATTCAGCTTCACCTTTACATCCGATCGGACGTGCATGAGCACCGGTAGCAATGATTACATTTCTTCCTTTGTACTCTTCTTTTGCGCTCTTCAGGACTTTGATCTCGCCCTCAAGCTCCACTTCTTTGATTGTATCAGACACACGCTCTGCTCCAAATTTTGCAGCCTGCTCTGTCATTCTTGCAATCAAGGATGGACCTGATTCGCCTTCTACGATCTGTCCCGGATAGTTTTCTATCTCATCTGTAATTGCAATCTGTCCGCCATCCTGACCTTTTTCAATAATCAGAACAGAAAGACGGCTTCTTCCTGCATACAGTCCTGCTGCTAAACCAGCAGGACCTGCACCCAGGACAATAACATCATAAATCTTATCCATTTTTGTTATTCTCCTTTAATATAAGGTAACACCTATTCGAAAATTGTCTGATCGTCTACTTCTGTTGTAAGAGCATTCAAAGCTTTTTCAACAATACGACGACGAAGTGCTTTTTCCTCATCTTTATCCAGTGCTGGATTTCCAAGAGGATGTGGAATTGCGATAGCCGGAACGATTCTGTTCGCACCAACTGTCATAGAAATAGGAGTTACTGTACAGATATGTACAACCGGGATACCAGCTCTCTCTATCTCTTTAACCATCGTTGCACCGCAACGAGTACAGGTACCTCAAGTAGAGGTAAGGATTACTGCGTCTACACCGTCAGCCAGTAATTTCTGAGAAAATTCTGCTGCAAATGCTTTTGCTGAAGCAACGGCTGTACCATTTCCTGTTGTTGTGTAGAACAGGTGATGCAGTTCTCCAATAATTCCTTCTTTTTCCATGTCACGAAGTACATCAACCGGCAATACACGGTCAGAGTCTTCGTTTGCATATACTGGGTCATATCCACCATGAGCAGTTTCATATGTCTCTTCGGTAAGATCCATAACACCAGCGATATCATACTCACCATAGTGAGATGCACTTGAACTTTCAATATGATCTGGATTTCCTTTTGGTACAATACCACCAGAAGTAACCAGAGCGATCTTAGCATGAGCAAGATCTTTTACTGCCGGATTCGGAGCTACTCTATCGAAGTCAGGCATTGGATATTCTGTAACAAACGGTTTGTCAGCCAATTTCTTGATAAGCATCTTAACAGCTCTCTGAGATCCTCTTTCTTTTTCAAAGAAGTTCACACGAACGCCGTTTGGAATATATCCTTCTTCACAAGAAGCGCCAATCGGCTCACCTTTTCCAACTTTTAATGCAAGAGGAGCTAATTTTTTAATAGCATCTCTCATACCTGCTGCACTGTTCTTTGTAGATACAATATATACCTTATCTTTGAACATATCAGCACCTGGATTTTCAACATACATACCAGTTACAGCCGGAATTCCAAGTTCTTCCTGAACTGCTGCTGCGATAGTTCCGCAAGCAACACCATAACGTCCAGCGTTAAATGCAGGACCAGCAACGAATACATCTGGATTCTGCTCTTTTACCATAGCGAGGATATCAGCTTTTGCTTTATCAAGGTTCTCATTAAAGTAAGAGTCACCACAAACGATTGTAGCAATAATCTCTGCTTCATCCCCAAAATTCTGTGTCAATGCCATACCCGGTCCAACGATCTCGCCAACACGAATCTCAGCCGGATAATCTGCTTTCTCTTCTCCACCAATCTGTGCAAAGAACTGATTGATGTAATGAACAACTTTTAATTTAGCCATTATATTATCCTCCCTTCCTATCTTGCGCTCAGCTTATTGAAACCGGTCTCATTAGTTGCACCTGTGAGTACCTGAAGCTCAACTTCCAGAGATCCATCTTCGCGAAGTGTCTCCTCACTTGCTCCAGCAATCTTGGTTACATAATCCAAAGTTCCAATTACTTTATCAAGTTTTGGCAGGATAATTACCTGGTTTGCATTTCCGCCAGTTACTACTGCATCTGCAGCTGCATCAGCATCAGCCAATGACTGAGACTTTCCATCACGTCCAGCATATTCATCTGTAATGATTACAGTTTTAACGCCTTCAGCTTCGATCTTCTTACAGTTCATGATAAGGTCTGTATCTGGGTTACCAAATCCTTCCTGAGATACAATAACGCCATCCAGATCCAACATCTTACACAGCTTAGCTGTCCAATCAGAAGAACGCTGTTTATCTGCCAGGTATACATTTTCATTTGTGATGATCTGGCATACAAAGTTTAATGTTTTTCCGTGCTGCTCAAACAAATCATGTACAACTGGATTGTTCAAGTGTACATATGTAGGGTTTTTATCACAAGCAGACACACAGTTACCAGATACGATTGCACCGTCCATAATCTCTGTTGGGCTTAAAATTGTAGGAACGATTTTCTTTGCATCCACACCATATACATATGTGTCATGTAATAATCCCTGACTCTGAAGCATCTGAACATATGCAACTCTTGGAAGATCTGGATATTTTTCCATACCTTCTTTAATTGTGCATGTCTCATATACTTTTGTCTCATCAGGTGTCAAGTCACGAGCTAATTCCCCAATATAAACTGCAACTCTGAATCCTGCGAAACGAACAGCCTTCTCATAATCATGCTGTTTGATTCCATCAACCGGTTCACATACCATTACCAGGTTCAAGGTCTTTGAGAAAGGTGTATAGTCAGCTCCCGGACCTGTCATATCAATGATACCTTCCTGGAAACCAACGATCTTACCTGCTGTTACTACAGCCATTCCTTTTAATGCATAAGTTTTTCCTTCACCAACTGTATCAACCTTAGAGATAACGCCCGGGAAGATTCCCCCTCTTCCTTCAACTTTAACTCTTGGTTCGATTACGTCTTTAACTGGTGTAATTCTTACTGACTCACCTGGTTTTGCAATGTCAAATGATACGCTCTTAATCTTCTCATCCTCAAGAGCGACAGCCTTAACGGCTTCTTCGGATACATAAAGGATTCCGTCTTCAATCTTAGACTCAGCTGCGAACTGAATATCCTTAATGTAAATGTGTCCCATTTCTAATCTCACTTGTAGTTCCCTCCTTCAAGAAATTTGATATTATTGTGTAAGCTTTAACGCTTTTACAACCTCACTTATGACCTACCACGCATCAGCCGATGCCATTCCACTTTCCAGCAAGGTCCAGTCAATCAACTGAAAATCGTCATATACCGAAGCTTTATATTTGTCTGATTTAAACTCAAACTTCTGGCACGCTTGTATGGCGTTTTCAATCAACGTAAGAGACCTCTCGTCGATCTCCCCCTTTCCCTCCGTAATCATTATGGATTTGTATGGTGTTTCATTAGGCTTCACGCTCCCCGACAATGGGTGCGTCAGAAGCAAATGACCTTCATGGATTCTGTCTCTGACTTCTTTTAGAATCTCTTCGTAAGAAATCTCCTTGTATTCTACGTTGTGCGTCTCCTTAAGCTTATCAAAAACCAGTGGATTATTCGTTATAATGATGTATTTCTTTTGATTCACGTTCCACTTTCTCCTTTCAGTCAATCTGCCAGCCTATATGAAAACTCATACTAAATGCATAGCAATTAAAAAAGGACGATTCAAACACAACCATGTGCGTAATCGTCCTTTTCTGTCTTTTGCCCTGATAATGTATTCCTTTAAAGCTTTATCATACAGCACAAGATTCAGAATGTGGTACATTCTCCAGTCCTTTTGCCTGAAAGTTTCGCCTCATATATATTCACCACTTTATATAAGGTTTGCCTCTTCGGCGGTCAAAAACCTGACTCTCTCTTGGAAAATATCATCCCACTCTTATTTTTTATGTATAGACATTTTCAATATATTCTCATTCAAAATCCGACGTGATTTATCGAATTCCTGAATATATTCAATTGCCTATATCTATAATAGCGTATTGTTATTTTTTTTGCAACCGCTATCTTAAAATTAAATTATTTTATGCACATTGCACTAATATTTATTTCTATTTTTGTTGATTTTGCCCTTTGCATTTATTGAAACTTTCTATTCTTCTCAGCAAAAATCTTCATTACTTTCTATAGAAATAACGAATAGTTATTTGTTCTTTTTATTTTTAAAGTAATCATTATGTACTTCTTTAATCACTCCGCTAAGTGCAAACAACGCAAGAATGTTCGGAATAACCATCAGAGAATTGAAGCAATCCTGCATTGTCCATACAAGTTCAACCTCTGCTAGTGATCCAAGGAACACGCAAACCGCCACAATCACAGAATACACTTTTACTGCTTTTGCTCCAAACAGATACTTGATATTAGCCTGTCCGAAGAAATACCATCCAAGGATAGTAGAAAACGCAAAGAACAGCATACATACAGCAATAAAGATATCTCCGCCTTTTCCATATAATGTTGAGAATGCATACTGGCTTAACTCTGCTCCGGTAAGTCCAGTCGGAATAGAATGTGTTGTAATAATTACGAGAGCTGTCAGGTTCAGAATTACGAATGTATCAATAAACACACCAATCATAGCCACAAATCCCTGCTCTACCGGATGATCTACTTTCGCCACTGCATGAGCATGAGGTGTAGAACCCATACCAGCCTCATTAGAGAACAAACCTCTTGCAACACCCTTTGTAAGTGCGAGCTTGATCGTTGCACCTGCCGCACCACCGACAACCGCAGACGGTGCAAACGCACCTACAATAATAGATTTGAACGCATAAGGAATCTCTTTAAAATTATAGATAATGACAATCAATGAACCTATAATATAAAGTGCTGCCATAGCCGGAACAATCATCTCAGTAATCTTAGCAATACGTCCCATGCCTCCAACAAACACAAACAGAGCTACAACTGCAAGAATAGCACCCATAACCCATTTTGGGATTCCAAATGCTGTATTCCATGCTGCCGCAATAGAATTGGACTGCACAGCATTACCCATGAAGCCAAGTGCAAGAACAATCAGGATTGCAAATGCCCCTGCAAGGAACTTACCAAATGGTCCTTGAAATGCTGCACGAATATAGTAAACAGGACCACCTGTCACAACTCCGTCATCACCAATCTTCTTATATTTCTGTGCCATAATTGCCTCTGCATAGATTGTTGCCATTCCAAGGAATGCCGCAATCCACATCCAGAAGATCGCTCCTGGTCCACCGACTGCAAGTGCTGTTGCCGCACCAGCAATGTTACCAGTACCTACCTGAGCTGCAATAGCTGTAGCCAGTGCCTGGAAAGAAGACATACCATCATTTCCCGCCTCGCCTTTTTTGCTGAAAAGTCCACCAAACGTTCTTCTCATTCCTTCGCCGAAGCCCTTTACCTGAATGAAACCAAGTTTCACAGTAAACCAGATACCGCCACCAAGAAGTGCTACGATCAGAATGTAGTTTGAAAGATAACTGCCAATAGTTGAAAAAATGTTATTTAATGCTGCCTCCACAACATGACCCCCTTCATTGTATTGATATTTTGAATAACATTATTCGATGTGTCTATAATATCACTCACCCATTTTTTCTTCAATAATTGCAGAGAATTTTGAAGAATTTTCGTCACTTTTGCCATTTTATGACTTTTAATCAGTCAATACAAAAAAGAAAAATGGCGCAAACACGCCGTTTACGCCATTTAAGATTTTTCAAAAAAACACTTGATTTTTTATTTTTTGGTAATATTAAACATTGATTTCCGCAGTCATGCCAAGGACATCCTTATTGGCATCCAGAACTGGTTTCACAACATTTTCAAGGAACGCTTCTACCTGCACAGATGCACGGCCTGTATATTTTGCCGGATCCATAGTTTTCTTCAGCTCATCCAATGTCAGATTGAATGCCGGATCAGCTGCAATCAGTTCAAGAAGATTATTATCCAGCCCTTTTTCTTTCACATTACGGCCTGCTTCCATTGACAACTCACGAATTCTTTCATGAAGTTCCTGTCTGTCACCGCCAGCTTTCACAGCATCCATCATAATATTCTCTGTTGCCATAAACGGGAGTTCAGACATAAGTCGTTTCTCAATCACCTTTGGATATACCACCAAACCATCTACTACATTCAGACACAGGTCAAGAATACCATCAATTGCAAGGAAACCTTCCGGTACACTGAGACGCTTATTAGCAGAATCATCCAAAGTTCTTTCAAACCATTGTGTCGCAGAAGTGATAGCCGGATTCAGTGCATCAATCATAACATATCTCGACAATGAAGCAATTCTTTCACTCCTCATTGGATTTCTCTTATACGCCATCGCGGAAGATCCTATCTGTGTCTTCTCAAATGGTTCTTCCACTTCTTTCAAATGCTGAAGAAGTCGAATATCATTCGAGAACTTGTGTGCACTTGCCGCAATGCCTGCAAGAACGTTTAATACTCTGGTATCTACCTTACGAGAATATGTTTGCCCGGATACTGGATAGCACGCTTTAAATCCCATCTTCTCTGCGATCATCGGATCAATTTTATCAATCGTCTCCTGGTCGCCATCAAACAATTCCAAGAAACTTGCCTGTGTTCCAGTGGTTCCTTTAGAGCCCAGTAATTTAAGACTTCCTTTTACATATTCCAAATCTTCAAGATCCATCATAAACTCTTGCATCCAAAGTGTTGCACGTTTTCCAACAGTTGTCGGCTGAGCCGGCTGAAAATGCGTAAATGCCAGAGTCGGAAGGTTCTTATATTCATCAGCAAATTTCGCAAGTTCTGCTATTACATTAATCAGCTTTGTTCTCACCAATTCCAAAGCATCAGACATTAAAATGACATCTGTATTATCGCCAACATAACAAGAAGTGGCACCCAAATGAATGATTCCCTTTGCTTTAGGACACTGCTGTCCATACGCATAAACATGCGACATAACATCATGACGCACAATTTTCTCTCTTTCTTTTGCTACATCATAGTTGATATCATCTGCATGAGCTTTTAATTCTTCAATCTGTTCTTCTGTAATTGGCAGTCCCAATTCCTTTTCTGTTTCTGCAAGAGCGATCCAAAGTCGTCTCCATGTTCTGAACTTTTTATCTGGCGAAAAGATGTATTGCATCTCCTTACTAGCATAACGCTCAGAAAGCGGGCTTTGATATCTGTCATTACTCATAATCTGATTCTCCTTTTCTTTTTCCTTGTTACAGATCTACTACTCAAATGCCAGGGAAACATCTTTCCCCGGTACTTTTACTGGATATTTGCCGGTAAAACAAGCATCACAATAGCTCAGATTCCCTACCATATCCTTTAATTTGTCAATCTCCATATATCCCAGTGAATCCGCCCCTATCATCTCACGAATCTGTTCTGTCGTATGTGAATGGGCAATCAGCTGTTCATTAGATGGTACATCGGTACCAAAATAGCAAGGATACAAGAATGGCGGCGAACTGATTCTGACATGAACTTCTTTCGCCCCTGCTTTCTTCAACATTTTAATAATATTGGCACTGGTAGTTCCTCTTACAATAGAATCATCTACCATAACAATTCTTTTCCCCTTGACTACTTCTTCGATAACATTCAGCTTGATTTTGACACTGCTGACTCTCTCACTTTGTTTTGGTTTAATAAAAGTCCTGCCGACATAACTGTTTTTATGAAATGCCATTCCGTAGGGAATTCCAGACTGTTCCGAATATCCTTTTGCAGCTACCAGACCAGAATCTGGCACACCAACTACCAGATCCGCATCCACAGGATAAGACTCTGCCAATGCTTTTCCCGCAACAATTCTCGAATGATAAACATTTACGCCATCCATACAGCTATCTGTTCTGGCAAAATAAATATATTCAAAGATACATCTTGCCTGTTTCGCAGGATGAATTGCCATCGACATGTCGGATTTGATTCCTTTTTTCGTAATGCTTACGATTTCACCCGGTTCCACATCTCTGACAAATTCGGCCCCAACTGCCGCAATCGCGCAACTTTCAGAAGCCAAAAAATAAGTATTATCTCTTTTCCCGATACAAAGAGGCTTGAAACCATATGGATCTCTTGCACCAATCATCTTTCTCGGAGAACTTACTACCAATGCATAAGCACCTTCTATTTTTTTCATGGCCTTTTTTACTGCATCTTCGGCATTCTTCGTCTTCAGACGTTCTCTTGCAATATGATATGCAATCACTTCAGAATCAATCGTTGTCTGGAAAATAGCCCCCGTATATTCCAATTCATGCCGAAGTTCCACTGCATTCGTCAAATTACCATTATGTGCAATCACCAAAGTTCCTTTTACATAATTCAAAACCAGCGGCATAGCATTCTCTGCCCTTGTACCTCCAGCTGTTGAATAGCGGACATGACCAACCCCAAGATTACCATGTAATGCTTCCAATGCTTCGGCATCAAAAACATCATTTACCAGACCAAGTCCTTTTTTAAAATGTACTTTTCTTTCCCCATAAGTATCCGTCACAGCAATACCACAGCTTTCCTGTCCTCTGTGCTGCAACGCAAAAAGCCCATAGTATACATCAGAAGCAACATCGCTTCCGTCCATATCATAGGCTCCAAAAACTCCACATTCCTCTCCCATACCTGTCGTAACTTTTTCAAAGTTATCCATGAATGTAAGCTCCTTACTTATTCTTTTTTTATACCCAAATCATACAAAGTACTGTATCAATGCACTTGACATGCAATACCAGTATAATACAAGGCGTTCAGAAAAGCAATCTCTCTTCTTTAAAAATCCTGTTGACTTTAGTCTGCTAACTTGATAATATTGTAACGTAAAAGAAATATAATTTAACAATAATATTGAGGAGATGTACTATGAAAAAATTTATTGCATTCACGTTATCATTAATCATGGTTCTGTCCTTGGCAGCTTGTGGTTCTTCTGATTCTAAAGAAGACAGCAAGGAGTCAACAGAAAGCCAGAGCGATTCTGATTACGTAAAAGAAAAGGGAACATTGGTCGTAGGTATTACAAATTTTGAACCAATGGATTACAAAGAAGAAGGCAGCGATGAATGGGTTGGTTTTGATGCTGACATGGCAAAAGCATTTGCAGACAGCCTTGGAGTTGATGTTGAATTTGTTGAAATCGACTGGGATAACAAGATTATGGAGCTTGATGGCAAGACCATTGACTGCGTATGGAACGGTATGACATTAACAGATGAAGTTACAAGTGCAATGGAATGCTCCAATGCATACTGCAAAAACGCACAGGTTGTTGTAGTTCCTTCTGATAAGGCAGATCAATATCAGGATACCGACAGTCTTGCTGATCTCGCTTTCGCAGTTGAGACAGGAAGTGCCGGTGAAGAAGAAGTTAGTGCTCTGAATCTTGAGTATACAGCAGTTGCATCTCAGGCAGATGCTCTGATGGAAGTATCTGCAGGAACATCTGATGCTGCTGTTATCGATTTACTTATGGCAGCTGCTATGATCGGAGAAGGAACAAGTTACGAATCCTTAACCCATACAGTAGAACTGAACAGTGAAGAATACGGTGTTGGTTTCCGTAAAGGATCTGATCTGGCAGAAGCACTGAATGAATTCTTCGCTTCCAGCTATGCAGATGGCAGCATGATGGAATGTGCTGAGAAATATGGTGTAAAGGATGCCATTCTTGAACAATAATCAAAATAATAATGTAATGTATATTCATAGAGGGCGGTTTTCCCCGCTCTCTATTTTTCACTAGAATCATTACACAAAGAGAAAGCAGGATAATCCTATGGAACATATAATGGAACAAATGCCGGTTGTCATCAACTCACTAAACATCGGCTTTTTACAAACTTTAAAACTTTTCTTTGTAACATTGATCGGGGCATTTCCTCTGGGTCTGATTATTTCTTTTGGCTCTATGTCCCATTTTAAACCTTTGAGTTATCTTACAAAGTTGATTGTCTGGATCGTACGTGGTACTCCACTTATGATTCAGTTGCTTATAATTTATTATTTTCCTGGACTTGTATTACACAATCCAATCTGGGGCAGTGGTGAAACCGGCCGTTTTCTCGCTGCATCCGTTTCTTTCATTATAAACTATGCTTGTTATTTTTCCGAAATATATCGCGGCGGTATACAAGGTGTTCCTGTAGGCCAGGAAGAAGCCGGTCTTGTACTTGGAATGACTAAAACTCAGATTTTCTTCAAAGTAAAGTTATTACAGATGATCAAACATATTGTTCCGCCAATGTCCAATGAAATCATTACTTTGGTAAAAGACACTTCACTGGCCCGAATCATTGCATTGCAAGAGATCATCTGGGCTGGCCAGGCCTTTATGAAAGGCTCACAGGGAATTTCTGGTGTTATTTGGCCATTGTTCTTCACAGCTGTCTACTATCTGATTTTCAACGGCGTTCTTACTGTTTTGCTTGGGCGTCTGGAAAAGAAACTAGACTATTTTAGATAAAAGGGAGGTCATACAATGGCTATTTTAGAAGTTGAACATATTTGCAAATCTTTTAATAACACAGAAGTATTGAAGGACATCAGTTTTTCTCTGGAAAAGGGGCAAGTCGTATCCATCATTGGTTCATCCGGCAGCGGTAAGACCACTCTTCTGCGTTGTCTGAACTTTTTAGAACAACCAGACAAAGGTATTATCCGTGTAAATGGAGAAACATTATTTGACTATGCGGATCCATCTACACAAAAAGAAACCGCAATTCGAAAAAAACGGCTTCATTTTGGTCTTGTTTTTCAGTCATTCAATCTCTTTCCACAGTACACTGCTCTGGAAAATGTTATGCTGGCCAAAGAATTATTAGCCAAAGAGCAGCCTGATTACAAAGCAAAGAAAAAGGAAATCCACGAAGAGATCAAATCACAGGCCGAGAACCTTCTCATTCAAATGGGTCTGGAAAATCGTATGGATAATTATCCTCATCAATTGTCCGGAGGACAATGCCAGCGTGTCGCAATTGCCCGCGCATTAGCACTTCAGCCTGATATTCTCTGCTTTGATGAACCAACTTCCGCACTGGATCCAGAGCTTACCGGAGAGGTATTGAAAGTAATCAAAGAACTTGCAGACAAGAACACTACAATGATTATTGTCACACATGAAATGGCATTTGCAAGAGATGTTGCCAATCAGGTGATTTTCATGGACGATGGATACATTCTCGAACAGGGAGATCCTTACGAAGTATTCGAACACCCTAAAGAAGAACGTACAAAACAATTCCTGTCTCGATTTACACAAGGATAACACAACAGGCACCTTTTTCAGGTGCCTGTAAATTTATACTGTTTTCTTATCCGTTCTGCGATATTCCTTTTTCCACTGTACCAGCTGTTCTTCCGGCATATCTATATCAATTTCCTTTTGCACTTCTTTCATCTCGTCTCTCAAAAGAGAATTCACACTCAGGTAAATAGGATTTCCTGATAACATTTTCACATATTGATCTTCCGGCATAAAACGATAACAGCAATAAAGATATGCCTTCAACAGATCTGATTCCTCGCATATTCGATAGGCTTCCTGATACATCCTGGCAGCTTCCTCATATAAAAACAGATGTCCATAAGCCGCTCCCAGACATGCATACACCTTACCATAAAACATCTTGGGCACAGAATCATCCCACTCCTGATTGATGATAGACTGATATACCAGTATCGCAGTTTCATATTCTCCACTATTTTGCAAACTGTCTGCTTTATACTTTGTTCGTTCTACATCTTTCTGGTTCTGAAGATGTTCTAACAAACTCTGGATCTTATTAATATCCGCCGCTGCATAAATCGTTGATTCTCTCAAAATTGTCAACACAAATTGCTCCATCGAACAGTTCTGCCTCAATTCTTCGCGCAGCTTATCAGCCAGCTCTTTCATATCTAATTCAGTGTCAATCCAATTACAAAGCTGTCTGTTTATAATCGTATAATCAATCAGATACAGATTGTTGCATATATAATAGCACAGTTCCTCTATCGTATAGATTCTCATATGAACTCTGGATATCTCGTATGGTTGTTTTGCTTTTTTTCTATGACATAGAATTAAACTGCCCATTGATTCCTCCTAAATGTAATATCTTCTCTACCTGAAAACCGGACGACAGGAAAAATTCTCCAAATCCGACATCTTTAAATGTGAGCTTACAGGTACGTTCATCCATAAACATTGCTTCAATCTGAATTCTCAGAGAATAATCTCTTCTTTCAGGGAGACCTTCCAGCGAAACCGTTTCAACCTGAAGTTCTTCTCCTGCCAATGTCTCTACGTGAATTTCGATATCTGAGGTATCTTCCAGGATCACATCCCATTGTCCATCTGCTTCATACCAATGGGTTCCCCATGAGACAATTGGATACCAGCCTTCCTGACCATTCACCCGCATACGCAGACATATCTGCTCCGTCATCTTGGTTTCATCCAGATAGACCGGTCCCTCATCATAATCAAGACATTTTCGGATTGATGTATAGCACGCTCCTTTACTGTACAAATTATTGCCTAGGAAAGCTCTCCTTCCATTACAAAGTACTTTCAAAGAATTCGGATACCAATTATTCTCAAATCCCTCTCCCGTCAAATATACGGAAGATACTACCTTTTTCTCAAATACGCTCTGAATAAATGTCTTAAATCGCTCATCCGCATCTTTTGCTTTATCAACATTTAGTACCGGATAGATTGCTTCCAGCTCCTTCATACGCGCATTTGCCACTTCATCAACTGTCACGAACATATCTTTTCCTCTGCCACTGATTGCATTCAGTTTCCGCAGCATATAAGCCCGTATCTCATGCGCATCACAATAGAATAATGCTGATTCATACTGCCACAACTCTTTTGGTTGATAAAACATATAATGACAAAAACTCTCTTTATAATCCTGAACACATACTTTTTCTTTCGGAACGCCAAGATGCTGACCAATTCCTTTCATCATTTTTGACATATCAATATTTGTAAACGGAACTGTAAACGTTATAAATTTGATATCTTCAAATTCTTCCAGTGTCAGACTAACAAACTTGGCGAGGAGCCATACTGCATCGTGATTACGTGCACCAACTCTTACTTTTTCTCGATGTACCGCCTTATTAAAAAGATCGGTTATCGTACATCCCTCATTGATTGCCGCAAGCCTTTTCGCCTCTTTTCCATAAACCCAATGTTCTTTATAATATCCTAATACCAGAGGAATCTGATAATTATCTACGGAAACTTCCAGTGTCTCAGGTTCTTCTTTGTTCTCGTCGTAATAACTGATCTGGCAATTCTTTTCATTTAGATCATAGCCCAGAATACTGCCCCTTTTCATTATCATATCCTCCTCTCTCCTAATAAATCTTAAATAAATGTTCTGCCATAATTTCTTCTTCCTGGTACTCTATCATCGCTTTTCTGCGCGATGCAGGCGCCATCTTAGTCATATCATTTAACTTTCCATATTTTCCAGAGCCTGCAATTTGTTTCTCATTTTTCAACACAGATTTCTCTGTAGTGATATCCTCTTTTTCCCTGCTTTCCGCGAAATAATAACTCACGGATTCATCGTCGTACAGGACAAATTGTTTTACATACAAATTCTCATATACCGGCATCATGGCTTCACTTTGATACCCCAATCCATCACGGTTCCCTTGTTTTACTTTGTAATACAAAGTAACTCTGCTTCCTGGCGCTGACTGATAAGAAATCATTGTCTTATCATACAATTGTACTTCTCTAAGCCATTCTTTCTTATATTGCAGATAAAACGGGAAAACAATCTGTTTCTCGCACATCTCTCTCAATACTTGATGAAGGATTACTTCCAAAGCCGCAGTATAATCTCGTCCGGAATAATACTTTAAAAGCGCAACTTTACAGATATCCGGTAATTCTTCTTTTTTATCACATTCATTTGCAATCATATCAAATACACAGGATTTCAAGCTTCGTCCATATACCACATATTCTCTGGATACATATGCCAGATACGCCTGTTTCAAACGAAAATAGACATTATCAGACATATAGTAATCTTCAAATATCTCTTCTTCCTGAAACAGATTTTCAGAAAATAGCATCTGGGTAATTATACGCTCTCCGACTTTGAATGCAGGGATTCCATATTCCCGTAATACTTTCCAGAGTTTTTTCATATCTCTGGTCGCACCGCAGTAATAATTCGCAAGATACATCAGAGTCACCTTATCATACTGCTGTCTTTTGAACAATTCAATACAAAGATAATTTAAGAACTCATCTTCTTCATAATTATCCTCACGAATCCGTTTACTGCACATGCGAAATACGTCTTTTTCATCAAATGCATTGATTCCTTTAACTTTTATTTTTTCAAACGTCGGCTCTTCTTTTTCATTTTCCTGCTTCCAGATTCCCGTTGATGCCGCATACTTACGACACATATCAAGGAAACGCGGTTCATAAAAGAGCCGTCTTGTCTCATATACAATAGAATCCGTATAATGACGTCCTTCTACAGATTCCCATACAATCCTTGATTCTTTATCATACAGGAAAATAATTGCACCATCTTCATCGTATGGAACTCTCTGCCGGATTGCTCCATCTTTCTCAATTACAAGAACACAATTCATGTTTGGAACTTTCGTCTTGATCTCATAAGAATAACAGATGTCCCGCATGGCTTCCATCCGTTCTGCCGTCATCTCTTCTTCCTGGCAGAATCTCTTATATAATATTCGAAGAGACTCTGTAATATGGCGCTTCATCAATTGATCCCATGTAAACGCCACCATTTGTTCCCTATAATTCAAGTATAAATCTCCAGCCGTTTCTTCATAGGTTATCAGATTGGCATAAAGAAAAGCTGCCTTTTTATAATTCAGCGAATTCCCATGCATAAAATACAACAGAATTGTCTTTGGAAGTGGTCCTCTGGCATTGTCTTCATCAATAGTCATCATATAATACTCGTACAACTGCGCGATCTTTAATTCCGCATCAACTGCACGCTGATACCACACAAAATAACGCTTCTGTGTCTTATTTCCTTTAATCAGAAGGGTACAGATAGTATTCAGAATCATTGGCTCATTGTACATCTTATATATACGCTCCAAAATCCGGAACATAGAATCACTGTAGTTCTTCTGCTGACTGGCAAAATTCGACACGTACAATGCTAATTCCTTCGTCATTAAACGGTATTTGGATGCAAAGTTCAGAACCTGCATCTCAAATGCTCCAAGTTTTTTCAAAAGTGTCGGCTTCTCCTGATAGCACAAATATGCTTCCAGATAGAATAATACACCGTGTATTCCGTATTCGAACTGTTGCTCTAATACTTCAATTCTTTTATATGCATTCTTATATCTAGGATCAAGATCTAACAACATGCTCAGAAGGACCCATGAATCTTGATGACGCATATAAGTCTTGCCTATCTCATCAAGTACACGCTCTACATGATTCCCCTTACCTCTGACAAGCGCCGTCAGATAAAGATAATAACAATTTGTCACAGGATCCTTTCCGATTGCAAATCTATTATAATTATAATTTTCAAGAATCCATTTTGCTTCTTCTACTTTATTACCTGCAAGATAAATCTGAGCCTGCATCAACTGGTAGAGTTCACTCTGCGGCTCTAACTTTCGAAGTGCAGTCATCTTCTCAACTGCACTGTCGATCCAATTTTCCAGCTTAATCCTTCCGCCAATATACCCAACATATTCTTTCAATATCTGCGCAAGCAGAAGTTCCGGTACTCTGTGATTTTCATGATATTCCTGATTCTGCAGAACTTCAATCTCATATTTCAAGGTCTCATAAGGTGTAACAAACTTAAGCGCACCATAATTACGTCCAGCATGCAAACGCTCCGGACGGACTACATATTCAATCTCATGCGCATTCCCCACAAAATCTTCAGTGCTGATTTCCGGCCGGGATACTCGAATAAACCCACCTTCAGTCTCAATATGAATCGGCATATATCCCCAGGTATTCTTCATCAGCGTCAAAGTTCCCTTGGTAGGTTCCGAAATATCCTCAAACAACATACCTTCTCCCGGCAAAGTCAGAAAGATACACTCTTTCTGTTTTATTCCTACCAGGAATTCTTCCATCGCCTGTTCACCAAGTGACCATTTCCGCATATTATCATAAAGATAAAATGTTCTCTCATTTTCATATTTTAATATCTCATAGAATTCTTTGGAACGGAATAATCTTCCCGCCTCAGAAAAATCCTTAATGGCAAGCTTACGAAAATCATCCGTACTCTGCACTTTACCATAAGACGTCATCACATAAGGCTTCTCAATAATTGCAGTAAATGACAGTTCATACTCTCCGCCGCTGCACACAACTGTGAATTTTCCTTCTTCTACATGTCCAGGACGCAATCCTCTTCCATCATAAGTAAATTCTATTTTTGCAGGATTCCCCTCGAATCCCTGGTCTTTAAAATGAACGCGAAAAGAAGACGGGTAGACCAACCCCCGTATTGTTCCCTCACTATTCGCCTTAATTGTAAAACTCCCCCGATATACTTCCCCTTCTCCTATAATGAGAACCAGATTTGTTTCATCAAATATGACATCAGGTTGTTTGAGCTGAAAGTCTCCTTTGGAAAATTTCTGGATTTTATTTTTCAAGTCTGACACCTGCTTCTTTCGTTGCATTTTTCTAAAAACATACTATAATAAATTATAGCATTGATTGATAAGTAAAGGCAATGCCAGAAACACAAAATCATGAAATTATTATAGAATAGGATGCATAGATATGGAAAAGAAACCAGAATTTCACGGAAGTGATTTAGAAAAGATTGCAGAATATTACCACATTTCCGCCGAAGGAATCGTTAAATTCGGCGCAAATGTCAATCCACTTGGATTATCAGAGACAGTAAAAAGGGAACTGGCCGATAATCTGGACATCATCAGCAGCTATCCAGACCGAAATTACACCAGTCTCAAAAAAAACATAGGTTCCTACTGTAATGCAGATCCGCGGCATATTGTAGTCGGGAATGGTTCTACCGAACTAATCTCCCTTCTGATCAGTCAGCGTGCTCCTCGAAAAGCCCTTGTACTCGGACCTACCTATTCAGAATACGCACGAGAACTTTCCCTGGTCGGTGGAACTCTGGAATACTATCATCTAAAGGAAGAGGATAACTTTTGTCTAAATATTTCAGATTTTTTAAATAATTTAACAAAAGAAATCGATCTTGTAATCATCTGTAATCCAAACAATCCTACTTCTTCTGCTATCAGCATAAATGATATGGAACAGATCATCCACTGCTGCAAAGAACTCGATATATTCGTCATGATCGACGAGACTTACGTGGAATTTGCCCCTGAAGGAACCGAAATCAGTTCTATCCCTCTTGTTCCAAAATACGACAACTTCATGGTCATCCGTGGTGTCTCCAAATTCTTCGCCGCTCCAGGGCTGCGTTTTGGTTATGGGCTTACAAGTAACGAAGCATTTCTTCAGGCTCTGATTACCCATCAAAATCCATGGAGTCTGAACAGTATCGGCGCTTTTGCAGGCGAACTTATGTTAAATGACAAAGAATACATCCATGCTACCTATCAGCTGATTGACTCTGAACGTACCAGACTCTACACAGAGTTGAAAAAGCTAGAAGCCCAAGGCACATTAAAAATCTATAATCCCTATGCGAACTTTATCCTGATTCGAATTCTTAAAACAGGTATTACTTCATTTGATGTATTTGAAGCCGCAATCCGCGAACGTATGATGATCCGTGATTGTTCCTCTTTTGAAAGTCTTGAGGGAGAATATGTGCGATTTTGTATCATGATGCCAAAAGACAATGACCGGCTTATGGATATTTTCCGAAATCTATAATTATATATTTAACTTTTGAAGGGAGTAAGTCCTCCGACAACTTACTCCCTTTCACTTAGTCTATGAAAACTACCCATATTATTTTTTCAGTATCAATGCCATAAATGTAAGTTCTTCTGTTCCAGTATTCTTCAGCCCATGTCCATCTCCGTCTTTACACAGGAATAAGTCCCCCGGTTCAGCTGGATACGCTTTGCCATTATCATCATACATTCCATGTCCAGACAGGATAAAATATGATTCCGTCTCTCCATGATGCTCATGATATCCAATCTCACAGTTCGGAAGAACCGATATCTTCGCATACATTCTACAAGCTTCTCCGACTTCCTCAGAAGAAACCAACTGCTCTCTTGTGATAAACCCTGCTCCTCCATTCACATGCTCTACTTTTACTAATTCTCTTTCTCCGGCTTTTGTCATACCACATGCTCCTCCTTATCGCTATCATCCTAGTTCATTGATGATATGTTCTATATACACAATACAACCTAAGAAAGGGATGTGTCAACAACATCTATTTAACAATTTTGTAGTATTCTCTGGTAGTAATCGTGAATACTCCTGCATAGAATGCAGCGAATACTGCAACGGTAGCGACTGTGCAATGTCGGAATAATTCGACATTGACGAGGTTTAATACTGCCAGTAATTTTGTAATCACACCAAATGCCACAGTGATGTGTATAACTGCCATTACCAGCGGAAGGAAGAATACGATAAGGACCTGACTTCGGATAGAACGTTTGACTTCTGCTTTACTCATTCCTACATTTTGCATAATCTGATAACGTTTGCGATCATCGTATCCTTCGGAAATCTGTTTGTAATAGATGATGAGTACGGTTGCCATCAGAAACATGATTCCAAGATAGACTCCGATAAAAAACAGTCCGCCGTATAAACCGTAAAAGCTTTTACGGCTTAATTCACGGCTTTCACAGGATGCATTCGGAATTTCATTTTCAATCCGGCTCTTGATAACATTCATTGCATCTTTGCAATTTTGTTTTTTCCCCTTCAGGTCAAATGATATATCGTAAGAAATGCTGCTTTTCTTGGCAATCCAGTCTGCATCCATTGTACTATCCTGATATACATGATTTAGTACATCCTGAATCTGATCTATATCTGGGAATATCACATAATAGGTTTCATATATCCCGGACTGGTTTTTTGGTTCTGCTTTCATGTGTTCCAGTTCTTCTGCTACATGATACTCTTTGTCACCAATTTTAATCGTATCTTTCCCATACATTCCTTTCACATTGTATACAAGGACTTCATCTGCCATAAGACTCCTCTTTTGATTTTCCATCTGGTTGAAGTCTTCCAGCGGAATCAGATTTATTTCGCAAGTATTAGCAACCGCATAATTTCCAAATTCTCTCAATTGAAATTCATCGTCTGATCTTGATGCCATTAATTCTTCATTATGATATTGCAGAATATTTTCCAGCCTAACGCCTGCTTTTTTGGTTTCTTCTTCAATAATCCGATCTGCCATCTGCTCATTTTCAGGATTGGCAGTCTCAATACTCACTTTACATTCTTTCGGGAATCGTATATGTAATATATCATCCATTCCTGCATACAGAGATACTGTGGTTGATATCATTACCAGAACCATCGTACTGAGGATACAGATATTGGCCAGTCCGACTGCATTCTGTTTCATACGGCAAATCATACCGGAAACTGCCGTAAAATGTCTGGTCTGATAATAAAATTTCTTATTTTTGCGAAGCATTTTAAGAAGTGCAATGCTGCCTGCCACAAACAATGCGTATGTTCCTAAGATTACGCATACAACTGCTGCGAAAAAATTAGTGAGAGCCGTCAAAGGTTCTTTTGTTATAATAGCAATATAATATCCAATTCCAAGTGATATCAAGCCAAATATTGTCAATAGTAATTTTGTCTTTGGCTCTTTTTCACCCTGCTCACTTCCATGAAGCAGTTCTATTGGATTCGACAGTTTAATCTGAAGCAGGTTATATCCCAATGTCAGCAAAAATATTCCGACAAAGAGGATTAATGTATTGCGAAGTGAATCTACTGATAAATTGAATTTCATTCCTATGTCGTAGTGCAGGATTTTCAAAAAAATCAGATACATCAATTTGCTGAAAATAATTCCACAGATCATCCCTGCGCCAATGCTGAGCACTGCTGTAATCATCGTTTCAATTGTAAGCATCCTTGCTATATGGGGCTTTCCCATGCCCAGTATATTATACACGCCGATTTCTTTTTTCCGTCTCTTAATCAGGAAACTATTTGTATAGAACAGAAAAATAATTGCAAAAATTATAATAACCCAAACTGCGCAATCCAATACTGATTTCAAACTTCCATCTCCAATTTCCGGGTTTTTGGAAAGAGCATCCATAATATAGTACATCATAACCGTCAGAATGGCCGTCAGGATATACGGAACATAGGTCTTTCGGTTATTCTTAATATTTGTCACAGCCAGCCTGGAATAAATGGAGCTACTCATGCCTCTCACCTCCCGTTGTTAACACGGTCAGTGTATCTGAGATCTTTTGATACATTTCCTCATTGGTAAGACTGCCACGATACAACTGATGGAACACTTCGCCATCTTTGATGAACAACACCCGTTTTGCGTTGCTTGCCGCCTTCACACTATGAGTGACCATTACGATTGTCTGTCCGTCCTGATGAATGGTCGTAAAAAGATTCATCAGATCATCTGCTGCCCTGGAATCCAACGCTCCTGTAGGCTCATCTGCCAGAATCAACTGCGGCCTGGTAATCAGCGCTCTTGCTACCGCTGCCCTTTGCTTCTGTCCGCCGGACACTTCATAAGGATATTTGTCCAATATTCCCTGAATACCAAGTTTTTCTGCAATCGGCCTTAATCGCTTTTCCATCTCTTCGTACTTTTTGCCGGAAAGTACCAGAGGCAAAAAGATATTATCTTTGAGAGAAAACGTATCCAGAAGATGAAAGTCCTGAAACACGAACCCCAGATTTTGACGTCTGAATGTTGCAATTTCTTTCTCTCTGAGACTTCCAAGATCTCTGCCTTTCAAATATACTTTTCCTCCGGAAGGCTTATCCAGTGCCGCAAGAATATTCAAAAGAGTCGTCTTTCCCGATCCTGATTCTCCCATGATTGCAACATACTCTCTTGGTTCCACAGAAAAATTCACATTCTTAAGTGCCTCCACCTGATTGCCCCCAAAACGAGTCGTATATATTTTCTTTACATTTTTCACTTCCAACAGTGCCATAATCTATCCATCCTTTCTTTGTTCTCTACAAATCTTATTATAAAAAACGGGAAAATGTCCTTCCATCGAATTGGATTACATTTTCCCTGTATAAACTTACATCTTTGTAAGAATGGATTCTATTCGAAGTAACCTTCGTCTCTGGACAGGCATAAAAACACCTTGGTTCCCTGGTCAACCTCTGATTCGATCCATATGCTGTGCCGAAGCCTGTCCATAACCACTTTACACAGGTACAGACCAATCCCAGTAGACTTTTTATCTGTCCTGCCATTATATCCTGTAAATCCCTTTTCAAACACACGCGGCAGATCTTCTGGCTGAATACCAATTCCAGTATCTTCTATCACAAGGCACTTTCCTTGCTTTGTCTCTTCCATATAAATGGCAATACTCCCCATACTTTTGGTATATTTCAATGCATTTGACAAAATCTGTTCAATAACAAAGAGAAGCCATTTTTCATCTGTAAGAACTTGAATATCTATTGTAGTATAATTTAACTTAATCTTTTTCAAAATAAATGGCTGTGAATATTTACGGACTGCATGTTTCACGATATCATCCAGATCATATGTTTTCAAAGACAAGTCCGACGACATATCCTCTACTCTAAGATAAGTAAGGACCATCTCGACATACTGTTCAATCTTGAAAAGTTCCATTTTTATATTTTTAGTCAGAATCTGATCAACTACATCTCCGTTTTCATAGGATTGCAGTAAGACATGCATTGCCGCAATCGGTGTCTTGATCTGATGTATCCACATTCCATAATAATCTTCCATCTCCCGCTTGGAAATACGAGCTGTCGATTCCATATCTCTGATCAGATTATCAGAAAGTCGTACAATTCTCTGATAATCATCTTCCAGCATACCTTCCGGCTGTGGCAGATCATCCAGACATTTTCCGTGACTCCTTTCCACCTTTAAAAGTGCCTCATGACGTTTCCGATATCGGAAAAAGCCGATTGCTCCACAGAAAACTCCCCACAAAATCATCAATAACACAATATATTGAACCGCATCCAACGGAACATTATATAAGAATAACATTACAATAAATATTCCGACCAGCCCCATATACAAGCATATCTCTCTGGTCTGCTCTCGCAAAAATGACATCACTATCCTCATTGCTCCACCATATATCCTATCCCTTTTTTTGTGCGGATCATATCATCCAGTCCAAGTTGCTCTAATTTCTTCCGAAGCCTGGCAATATTGACCGTCAAAGTATTGTCATCGATAAACTCATCGCTCTCCCAGAGTCTCGTAATCAGATCATCTCGCGAGACAATCTTTCCCCGATTCTCCAGCAGCATCTGCAAAATGCGAAATTCATTTTTTGTCAATTCTAATTCCCGATCCCGATAACCGATCACCGCATCGTTCAAATGCAATACCGCCCCATGATATTCCATCACATTGACCGAACCCTGGAAAGAATACGCCCTTCGCAAGATAGCCTGAACCTTCGCCGTCACTACATTCAGATCAAACGGCTTCTCAATATACTCATCTCCACCCATATTCATAGCCATCACAATGTTCATATTGTCATTGGCTGAAGACAGAAAAATAATCGGCACCTTCGATATCTTTCGAATCTCCTGGCACCAGTGAAATCCATTAAAAAACGGAAGCATAACATCCAAAAGCACCAACTGCGGATCATACTCCAGAAAAACCTCTGTCACATACTTAAAATCCTCCGCACACCGCGTTTCATAATCCCATCTTTCCAAATGATTTGCAAGCGCATGCGCAATCGTCATATCATCCTCAATAATTAAAATCCTGTACATCGTTGTCTTCACTCCTTATCAAACAACAGTGTACAGGATTTTAATATTCTTGTGTATATTTCACATAAAAATTCATAAAATCTTAATTTGGGTACAGGGCATTTTTAAAATGGGGACGTAGTAAAATTGCATTTTACTACGTCCCCATTTTAACATTTTACTAATGAAAGTAATGATCTCCTATTTTGGTACCGCATCCGCCTTTGTCGAAGTACAGGCACCCGCCAACTGGGTTGGCTCCTGCCAGTGCATCTGCTGCAGCCTGTAGGGCTGTTGCGGTGTAACCGCCGGAATTTCTGACTTGGTTGAGCCATCCTGTGGATGCCGGACCGAACTGGCCTGGCTGATAGATGACTTCTTCTATGCTATTGGGATAGCTTCCGCTGTTCACGCGGTTTAGAACAACAGCTCCTACCGCCACTTGTCCTTCGTATGGCTGATTTCCTGCCTCGCAAAATATGATAGATGCCAGAAGTTCTTGCTTCTGCTGCAATTCTTTCGCAGCCTGTGCCTCTCTTTCTGCCTGTTCTTTTGCTTCTTGTTCTCTTCTGGCTGTTTCTTCAGCTGCCATTTGCTGACCCTCTGCTGTAACTTCACTGGCGGAAGCCACGAATTCTTCAGATATTGTCTGCATCGCTGTAGTCTGTATGTCAGCTGTCTCTATCCCTGTTGTATGGTTTGTCTCAGACTGTAAAGAGGCTGCCTGGCTGGTAAATCCCGTTGCCATCAGTGAACATGCTGCCAAAAACACGAACATCGAACTCAGTCTCTTATTTTTTATCATAAATTTATACCCTCCTATTTTGCAATGTATGAACATTGTTTTAATAAAGTATATTCATTTCTTTAAACTTTATTACAATTATTACAAATTTGTTACATAACACAACGTGAGATATATTATCATATTCAAAATAATCTGTCAACAAAAAAGTTGCTTTTACTAAAAAAAGGAACATGCATATCTGCACATTCCTTTTCTTCAAAGCAACCATATTATATTGTCGCAATGTCTATTAATGTCAATTTTTTGATATCTGTATTCTCTAGACTAGTAATCAACGCCTCCGCTGTGTCAATAGCCGTCAGGACGTTGACACCTGTCTCAATCGCATTTCTTCGAATGATAAATCCATCTCTGGAGCGATCAGCACCCTGTGGCGGCGTATCAATGACAAGGTCTATCTTGTGTCCAAGGATAAGGTCCATAAGATTTGGTGATTCCTGTTCAATCTTATTAACTGCATTGGCTCTTACACCAGCTTCTTTCAATGCATCCGCCGTTCCCTTTGTTGCAAAAATCTTATATCCGATCTTTTCAAATCTGCGTCCGATTTCCACAGCTTCTTCTTTGTCGTCATCACGCACTGTAATGATCATATTCTTATGCTTCGGCAATTTAATACCAGCTCCAAGAAATGCCTTATACAATGCCTCATCAAATGTCTTGGCAATGCCGAGACACTCACCGGTGGATTTCATCTCTGGTCCAAGGCTGATATCTGCACCGCGGATCTTCTCAAAGGAGAATACCGGCATCTTTACTGCAAAATAATCCGCCTCCGGCTGAAGCCCCGGCGTATATCCCAGATCTCTGATCTTATTTCCAATAATCACCTTTGTAGCCAACGGTACGATTGGAATTCCAGTCACTTTACTAATGTAAGGAACGGTACGGCTGGAACGAGGATTCACTTCAATGACATAGACATCCTCTCCCACCACAATGAACTGAATATTAATCAATCCAATTACATGAAGTGATTGCGCAAGCTTCTTCGTATAATCCTCAATCGTACGCTTTGTCTTATCAGAAATGCTCTGTGCCGGATATACGGAGATACTATCGCCAGAATGGATTCCGGCACGCTCGATATGCTCCATAATACCCGGAATCAAGATATCTTCACCGTCACATACTGCATCAACCTCAATCTCTTTGCCTTGTAGATACTTATCTACCAGAATTGGATGATCCTGGGCAATTCGGTTGATAATACCAATAAATTCATCAATATCGTGGTCATTAATTGCAATTTGCATTCCTTGTCCACCAAGTACATAAGAAGGTCTTACCAATACCGGATAGCCCAGTCTGTTTGCAACCTCTTTGGCTTCCTCCGCAGTAAATACAGTTCCACCTGTCGGTCTTGGAATTCCACATTTTTCAAGAATCTCATCAAACAACTCACGGTCTTCTGCAGCGTCTACATTTTCAGCAGATGTTCCTAAGATCGGAACGCCCATCTTCATCAGAGATTCCGTCAGTTTAATAGCTGTCTGTCCGCCAAACTGTACCACTGCTCCATCTGGTTTCTCCAGATCAACGATACTTTCCACATCTTCCGGTGTCAATGGTTCAAAATACAATTTATCCGCAATATCAAAGTCGGTACTAACCGTCTCTGGGTTGTTATTTACAATAATCGTCTCATAACCTTCTTTTGCAAATGCCCACGTACAGTGTACAGAGCAGAAGTCAAACTCAATACCCTGACCGATACGAATCGGACCAGAACCAAGCACCAGAACCTTCTTCTTACCGGTTGTCTCTTCTACTTCATTCTCACTTCCGTATACGGAATAATAATATGGTGTCTCAGCCGCAAATTCTGCCGCACAGGTATCAACCATCTTATAAGAAGCCGTAATTCCATATTCATGACGCATATCGTGAATCTGACGCTCTGTATTACCGGTCAGTCTTGCAATCACATTATCTGGGAACTCCATACGCTTTGCTTCTCTTAAGGTCTCAGCATCAAGTGTACTGTTCTGCAGTTTCTGTTCCATTTCAACCAGAATCGCAATCTTGTCAATGAACCACTTATCAATCTTGGTAATCGCATGAATCTCATCATAGGTGATTCCCTGACGAATCGCCTCTGCAATCTTCCAGATGCGGCGATCATCCACCACCTCCAGCTCTTCCAGCAATTCCTCTCTGGATAAATGAGAGAAGTCATAAGACATCAGACTGTCGACATGCTGCTCCAGAGAACGGATGGCTTTCATAAGGGCACCTTCAAAATTATCACAGATACTCATGACCTCTCCGGTTGCCTTCATCTGAGTCGTCAGTGTACGTTTTGCACTGATAAATTTATCAAATGGAAGTCTTGGAATCTTTACTACACAGTAGTCAAGCATAGGCTCAAAGCTTGCGTAAGTCTTCTTCGTAACCGCATTCTTAATCTCATCCAAAGTATAACCAAGTGCAATCTTAGCCGCAACCTTGGCAATCGGATATCCTGTTGCCTTAGATGCAAGTGCCGAAGAACGGCTGACACGAGGATTCACCTCGATAACACAGTACTCAAATGTCTCCGGATGCAATGCATACTGTACGTTACATCCTCCTGTAATATTCAGCTCACTGATAATATTCAATGCCGAAGTACGAAGCATCTGATACTCTTTATCTCCCAACGTCTGAGAAGGTGCTACAACGATACTGTCACCGGTATGAACGCCGACCGGATCAATATTTTCCATATTACATACAGTAATACAGTTACCATTGCTGTCACGCATCACCTCATACTCGATCTCTTTCCATCCGGCGATACAACGCTCAACCAGAACCTGACCAACACGAGAAAGACGAAGTCCATTTTCCAGAATCTCTACCAGCTGCGTTCTGTCGTGTGCGATACCGCCGCCGCTTCCTCCCAATGTATAGGCCGGACGCAGAACGACCGGATAACCAATTTCTTCTGCAAATTTAATACCAGACTCCACATCTTCTACGACCAGAGATGCTGCACAAGGCTCCCCAATCTTTTCCATGGTAGCCTTAAATTCCAGACGGTCTTCCGCCTTTTTAATGGTCTCTGATGTTGTTCCAATCAGACGAACCCCATGCTCCTTTAAAAAGCCTGATTCTTCCAGCTCCATTGCAAGATTCAATCCTGCCTGTCCCCCCAGAGTCGGAAGCACACTATCTGGCTTTTCCTTCAAGATCAATTGTTCCACTACCTCTGGAGTCAACGGCTCAATGTATACACGATCTGCAATATCTTTATCTGTCATAATCGTTGCCGGATTAGAGTTCAAAAGAACAACTTCAAGGCCTTCCTCTTTTAATGAACGGCAGGCCTGTGTACCTGCATAGTCAAACTCTGCTGCCTGTCCAATAATAATAGGACCGGAGCCAATCACCAATACTTTTTTTATATCTTTATTTTTAGGCATTATTTTGCTCCTTTCATCATATCCATAAACCGGTCAAACAAATAACCCGAATCCTGAGGCCCAGGGCATGCTTCCGGATGGAACTGTACGGTAAAGATATTCTTCCCAACATATGAAAGTCCTTCGTTGGTTCCATCATTGACATTGATAAATGCTTCTTCTGCAACCGACGGATCCAGGCTTGAGCCATCTACTGCATATCCATGGTTCTGTGAAGAAATATACACACGATTATTACTTAGATCCTTCACCGGATGATTGCCACCACGATGTCCATATTTCAACTTATAGGTTTTCCCACCATTTGCCAGAGCCATTAACTGATGTCCCAGACAAATTGCAAAAATTGGAATCTCTGAATCATATAATTTTTTGATTTCTTTGATAATAGATACGCAGGTAGCCGGGTCTCCAGGCCCATTCGATAACATGATTCCATCCGGTTGCGATTCTATGATCTCTTCTGCAGAAGTGTCTGCCGGATATACTGTCACCTCACATCCCCGCTTATTTAAAGACTTGGCAATGTTATTCTTCGCGCCAAAATCCATCAGCGCAACTTTCGGTCCATCACCTTCTAAGACATATTTTTCCTTACATGTGACTTTTGATACTACGTCCCCTACCACATAAGCTTTTAACTTCGGGATGATTTCTTCCAGATCATAATTCTCATTCGTAGTGATCATTCCATTCATGGTACCTTTTTCACGCAATATCTTCGTCAGTGCCCGGGTATCAACTCCCGCGATTCCCGGTATATCCTGTTCTTTCAGGAAATCTTGAATGCTGCCTTCACATCGGAAGTTACTTGGCATTCTGGATAATTCTCTTACGATATACCCGTCCGGCCATGCCTTTTTCGATTCCATATCCGGCGTAATTCCATAATTGCCAATTAATGGATAGGTCATTACAACGGCCTGTCCGGCGTAAGAAGGGTCAGTTAACACCTCAAGATAACCTGTCATTGAAGTATTAAATACTATCTCGCTAATCATGTCTCTTGTTGAACCTATGCTGGTTCCGGTAAAGACGGTCCCGTCTTCCAATATAAGAAATGCTTTCATATATTCACCTTTTCCCTTCCTTAATTTATGCAGGACGAACATCCCTCCGAAACAGCTATAATTCCAAAAAATAAGGCAGTTTGTGCAAGCACAAAACCGCCTTGTTTTATTCTATCACTCTTCGACAATCCTCGTCTCCACAAATTGTAAAAATTATACTACAAATAGATTCATTTTTCAACCACTAATTCTTCTTAAATCTTACTCATACTGCCAATAAATCGTAATCTTATTCAGCTCCGGTTCATCCATATATTGATACTTCACTTCTGTCAGCCCATACCAGGATGCCAGATTCTGCGCTGCCTTGTGAATAATATTTTGAAAGATGTCATCATGTGCCTGACCATATACTCCACTGTCTTTAAATTTCAACACCACTGGATTTCCTTTGGACGAGATGATATCATTCATCTTTTGAAGTATGATTTCCCCATCATAAGAATCATAATACATTCCATTCATCACATAGTAATTACAGTCCATTCTTGTACAAGATGGAAGTTCCACGTCATTATCCGGCGTATGATTTTTCAAAAGTTCCGTATCATCACAACACATATAGTCATAACTAATATTCTGCAGCTGGTTCACTTCTTCACCCTCCGCTGCCTGAAACACTGGATCTCCCCATGTCGTATCCACATAATAATACTCTCCGTTACAACGCACCAGGTTCCATGCATGACTCTGCCCCCCTGTCGTCGTTCCAGTCACATAAGTACAGAATACCCCCAATTTTTCCAACAGATATTGTGTCGCCTTGGAATACCCGGCACACACAGAACGATGGTGCGCAAAAACACTGTAAATATTCTGATTATCAGAAGCTTCTTGATCATAATCCACTGTATTAACAATATATTCATAGACATACAGTATCTTCTGATATTCTGATTCCTCTGCAGATATTCCCGAGAGACAGTCCAACACTGTATCTTCAATCTCCTCTTTCATAACAGTCTTTTCTTCATTATTATATATATAATCCGGACGCAATATAGTATAGGACTCTTCCTCCTCATACGCAGTTGCTGTTGCCGTCCCATCACACCAGAATATATCAGGATAATCTTTTAAAACATATTGAAATAACTGAATCGTTCTGTCCGCATCTGACCCATGCGTATAAATTTCATCTACATTCTCCTTGATTCCCTGTAGAATTTCCTGATAGATTGCTTGTTCCTCAGCTCCAATTTGCTGATAATAATACTTCTCTCCCAAGCTTTCTTCCAATTCTGCGTCTATCTCCTGATATGGTATAGATACGGTTTTTTTTGCTTCTTTTTGAATATTTAATTTTTCACCTGTTACATATATAATGAACAGCAACATACAAAATACACCGACCACCGTCGTCAATGCATATAGGCATCCTCGCTTCTTTCTTCTTCTCATTCATCCTCCTCAGTCTTACCGATATTCTATTCACATTATATTCATTCTCACAAAAATGTACAATACAAGTAACGCTTTCTTCTCTGATTTCATATGCTAATTGTAATAGATTCTCTATGAGGTACTTTTATGAATGCAATGAATCCCAATCAGTTGGATACACCTGATAAAGGAAAACTACAGATTAATATTACATCTGAAATTAATGCATATCCGATTGCAGATGCCACCATATCCATTTCATATACTGGTGTTCCAGAAAGTCAATTAGAACAATTAAAAACAGATTCCTCCGGTCAGACAGAAGTCATCGAACTAAATACTCCTCCTTTAGAGTATAGTACAAATCCTGCGATTGAAGAACAACCTTATGCAGAATATACATTCCAAGTAGAGGCTCCCGGATACGAACCTGTCAGCATTGCCGGCGCCGAACTGCTTCCAGACGTTACCGCAATTCAAAACATCTCTCTTCGCCCAACTGATACCCCAGAACCATCAGAAGAAGTTTTTGTCATCCCTGCACACACATTATATGGAACATATCCCGCTAAAATACCGGAAGATGAGATCAAACCTATGAATGAAACCGGCGAAATCGTTCTAAGCCGCGTCGTTGTCCCCGAATACATTGTCGTTCATGACGGAAGTCCAAGAGATTCTACTGCACAAAATTATTATGTGAAATACAAGGATTATATCAAAAATGTGGCCTCCAGTGAAATCTATGCCACATGGCCGGCAAATACTATCCGGGCAAATGTTCTGGCAATTATGTCCTTCACTCTGAATCGAGTATATACTGAATGGTACCGAAATCAAGGCTATGACTTCACCATAACTTCATCTACAGCATTTGACCACAAATGGATCCCAGAGAGGAATGTATTTGACACCATCTCCGTAATCGTAGATGAACTTTTTGCTGATTATCTGTCACGTCCAAATGTACGCCAGCCGATTCTGACCCAGTATTGTGACGGAAGGCGTGTTCAATGTCCAAACTGGATGACACAATGGGGTTCGATGTCTCTGGGAGAACAGGGATATACCCCTATTGAAATCCTGCGCTACTATTACGGTGACGACATGTACATTAATACCGCCGAAGCCATCTCAGGCATCCCTTCTTCCTGGCCAGGATATAATCTGGAGCAAGGTTCTTCTGGCCCCAAAGTCCGCCAGATGCAGGAACAACTCAATACCATTGCCAGTGCATACCCTGCAATTCCCAAGGTCACCGCTGATGGCATCTACGGTCCAGCTACCGCTGCTGCTGTACAAAAATTCCAATCCGTCTTCGGATTGCCGGCCACCGGTGTTGTTGATTACAGTACCTGGTATAAAATCTCCGAGGTATATGTAGGCGTATCCAGAATTGCTGAACTTGTATAAAATTGTAATTTATCTATGGAAAACCATCCAATTTTTATTCTATTTTCAGATGCCATATAGTTGACTTTTCACAAAATACAGCATATATTTAAGTTAGATATTCTATATCATGTGTTTCATTACGCATAAGGACACAAGAAGAGGTCGAAAGGAGTTATATCTATGGAAGAGAGAGAGCAAAAAAATACCGAAACGATCAAAATGGTGGAACGTGCCCTGCAAGTATTGGATTTATTAAGAACTTCTAAGTCACCACTTGGTGTTAATGAAATTGCAAAAACATGTAAGCTAAACCCCTCCACTACGTTTCGTATTTTAAAAACATTAGAATTATCGGGGTGGGTATTTCAATTGAATGACAGTCGTTACATAACTGGTCAAAAGATTAGTTTTGTAACAGAGCGCAATAATCTATATATCGCACTGCAAGACGTTGCATCTCTGATCATGCAGCATTATACCAATGAATATAATATGGCAATGAACTTATTGATCCGCAAAGGGACTTCCTGTATTATTCTTCAGCAATCCAGGACGAATAAAATTGTTGATTACGTTCCTCCCATCTATTCTGAACTTCCAATTTATGCCTGTGCAGGAGGAAAGGTTTTCCTTTCAGAACTTCCTATTTCCCATGCCGAAGCAATTATTGAGGCAAGCAATCTAGTTCCTTTGACCAGCCATACAATCACAGACCCGAATCTATTCTGGCAAGAACTTCGCATTACGGCAAAGCGCGGTTATGCTTTTGATAATCATGAGTCTACAGAAGGAGGAAGCTGTGTTGCTGTTCCAGTAAGGGATATTGAAGGAACCGTAATTGCCGCTCTTTCGTTCAGCGGATTTATCGGTGTAGAAGATGTGAGTGAATTAGAAAAATATGTCCCTGCACTTAAAGAAGCATCAAGTTGGATCACTCGTTCCTTATTCTCGTTCGGACCACAGGGAAAATTCATGGAAATACAGTAATAACCAAAGGAAGCCATTCGTATCTATGGCTTCCTTTGGCTATTATTGTTATAGAATCTCAGGTTTTCGCCCTGTCACAGAAGATGACATAATGTATTCTCCTATTGACAGGCTCCGCCCCCAGCGTTGTTCATATTCTTTTGAGACAGGCTTCGTCGTAATCTCCACCTGCTCAAATCCGGCAAACTTTACAATCTTTTCCAATTCTTCAACTGAAGAAGCGCCAGACACTCAGCATGAGTGCATGGCTTCATCTTCCTGCATTTCTTTTGTTAGCTCCTTCATGATCACAATATCACAGATTGATATTCTTCCACCGGGCTTCAATGCACGGAATATCTCCTTATAAACTCGCAGTTTATTATCAGACATATTAATCACACAATTCGAGATACAGACATCCGCCGTATTATCTGCAACCGGCAGATTCTCAATCTCTCCAAGACGAAATTCCACATTACGAATCTTATTTTCTTTTGCAATAGTTCTGGCACGTGATAACATCTCTGGAGTCATATCCACTCCAATCGCATGTCCTCTTCTTCCCACAATCTTTCCGGCTATAAAGCAATCCAATCCTGCTCCGCTTCCCAGATCCAGTACGATCTCCCCAGGCTGAATCTGCGCTTTTCGATGAGGATTTCCACAACCAAGTCCCATATTCGCTCCCTCGGGAGCCATCGCTAATTCCTCGAATGTATATCCTACATTTTCAGACATATTCTCTGGCGAAATTGTCTCAGTCAGAACAGATTCCCCATACAACTCCAAAGCTATTTTCCCATACTCTTTTCGCACATTATCATGAACAGACACTTTGTATTCCCCTCTCCGCCAGGATCTGTTCCATCCCAACTTAATTACTCTTATCGAATGTATGGTAACACAATATAAAAACGGATGCAAATATCTTTCACTTCGCATCCGCCTTTATATTGACTCATTATCCAATGGTCTGTACCTCTTACTTTCTTTAATTTTTAAAATTCAGTTTACGTTTTTGGTGGCTTGTACCTTCCTTTCATAAACTTCTCTTCCCGATACTTAGCGCCTTATTTTCTCGGAAATCTTTTTTCAACATTGATGTTGATTTTAATAACAAATGATTGTTTACAGCTCGCGTCTGTCTTACAATTCCGATTTGTTATTTTATGATTATATATTATCATCCAAATCAATATTTGTCAATATATTTTTAGTGTTTTCATGTGTTTTTTTATTATTTTTCTTTATATGTCGAATTCACTGACAATTAACCCGTTTTACTTTTATATTTCCTCACAAAATAAGAACGGATGCAAATATCTTTCACTTCGCATCCGTTCTTATTTTGACTCACTATCCAATGGTCTATACCTCTTACTTTCTTTAAATTATAAAATTTAGTTTACGTTTTTGGTGGCTTGTACCTTCCTTTCATAAACTTTTTCCGATACTTAGCGCCTTATTTCTCGGAACTTTTTCAACATTGCTGTTGATTCTGATAACAAATGATTTTTATCTGTTTTATAAATCAATTTTGTTATTTTGTAATTAAATATTAACACTAATCGGTATATTTGTCAATATATATTTCAAATTTATTATTAATATTTCTATCCTCATCTAATATCAATATATTTTCTGATATTTCATTGTTAATTATTCTTTTGTATAGAACAGAAAAGTGCGACACCTAGAATCATCATTCCTCCTATTACTTCTCGTATGGTTGGAATTTCTCCCAAAAAGATTAAGGCATATAATATTCCATACACCGTTTCCATTCCTGATATAAGTCCCGCCGTCTGCGCTTTTACTTTCTTTTGTGCATCTACATATAATGTATATGCAAATGCCGTGCACACAAATCCAATAAATGCTACACCTACTATATCTTGCCTCCTCCAGTGTACATTTAACAAAAATAAGGCCGGAATTAACACAATTGCAGCTGTTCCTTGCTCATAAAAACATATTAGTTTACCATCATATTTATCTGAAAAATAACGATTTGCCAAGGTCAAGAATGCATATGTCAAACTACAGATCATTCCCCAGATGATTCCAACTGTCGTCTGATTTCCTATGGAAAATTCAGGAATTGTTATAAATACACCTATCATCAACAGCATTGCTCCAATAACACTCTGTTTATAAAGCTTCTCATGAAAGACTAACGGTTCAAGAAAAGTCAAAAACAGTGGAAATGTCGAGAAAGTAATCGTTCCAATCGCTACAGAAGATACTTGTATTGACTGAAAAAACGTAGTCCAGTGCACTGCCAATATCATACCCGTTACAATTATCAATACATAATCTTTCTTCTCCTTCAACCTCAACGGCTCTCTTTTCATTCGCATCATTAACAATAACAAAACCGAAGAACATGCCACCCTCCCAAAAGCAACCATAACCGAAGGTATCTCTACAAACTGACCAATTACACCTGATAGTCCAAACATCATTACTGCTATATGTAGATTCAAAATTGCTCTCTTATTCGTTTTCATCTTGTCATCCTCCAGAGTCGAATTGTTATGCTCAAAACATCGCAATATTTATATATTATAATGAATAAATATGCATTTTTCAATCTTTATGGGAATTTAGATTAGTTAGTTGGTAATTGGGAGGTGTACGGCGAGAGGATAGATGGGATGGTTGCCATTGCGGAGTCCTTCGCTAAGAATCCATAACAGGAAAAGAAGCAGATATTTTGTGACCAGGCTGATTCACCCCGAAATCTTGATGATTTCGAGGCCATCTTCTCGCCTGACATCCCCCAAATCCGCAACTTCCTCATCCGGGAGAATTCCTGCGCGTCATGCAGAGCGAACGATCATAGTAAAGATATTGTCAAAAAACTGGCAGAATAACTAACTGAATCTTCCATTGAAATAATGATGAATAGTATAAAAACATCGCTCCCCATTGCGCTTCACGCTAGGAATTCCCCCAGATGAGTTCATTCCGTGATTGAGAATGTCAGGCGCAAGGGAGCTGGATAGGCTGGTCTGTTTCCGTCCAGCCAAGCGATAGAATCCGTTACAGAAAAAAGAGTTGCAATTCCGTGTGAGAATTTGGCATCCAGCCAAATTCGAAAGGACTGTTGAATCGAGAAATTATCCAAATTTCTCGGTGAATCAGTCCGGTCACGAAATTGCAACTCTTTTTTCTGTTATGGATTCTTGGCGAAGGATACCGGAAACAGACCAGTCTATCCAACTCCCTTGCGCCGTACACACCCAATTACTAACTAATCTAAATTCCCACTTAAAAGAACACTCTCCTGATATCATTGAACATTACAAATACCATTAGCACCATCAATAATGCAATCCCGACTAGATGTACATATCCTTCTTTTTCTGGTGGTATTCTTTTTCTTCTGATTGCTTCAACAAACAGGAATACAAGACGTCCGCCATCCAGTGCCGGTAATGGGAGCAGATTCATAACTCCCAGATTCGCAGATAGGAGAATCGCAATATTCAACATCTGAGCAATTACAATAAAGAGGCCATAAGATTTACTCTGCTGATATGTGTTATCCACTACGCTGACTATTCCAACAGGACCGGACAATTGATCAGCTCCAATCTGTCCTGTAATCAGCATCTTTAAGCTTTCAAGAGTCGTACATATCCAGAATTTCACTTCATACACACCATATTGAATCGAAGTAAATATATTTGCCTTTGTATTTCCAGATCCTGTAATTCCTATACGTGTATAACCAGATTCCTCATCCATTTTTGGTATCAATGTAACGGTCTGCTTCTTTCCATCATGAATATAAGTAATCTCTACATCCTCTCCTTGATGAAACTGATTATAGATACTGATTTCTCGGTAGATATTGATTTTTTTGTTGCCCATCTTTACAATGGTATCGCCTTTTTGAATTCCTGCTTCTGCCGCGGGATATCCTTGCTCCACTTCTCTGACAACTGGTGGATCATACCCTACCATAGCTGTTAATATTACAGCAAATACAAAAGCAAGAATAAAATTAAAGATCGGCCCTGCTGCAATAACGGAAATTCGTGCCCATACGGATTTATTATTAAAATTATTCGGTGAATCTGTTGCTGCCTCATCTTCTCCCATAGCACAATAACCGCCAATTGGGAAAAGTCTGATTGCATACTTTGTTCCTTTATATTCTTTAGAACACAAAGCAGGTCCCATTCCAATGGCAAACTCTTCTACATCAATTCCATTCTTTTTCGCCAATATAAAATGACCAAATTCATGAAAGAACACAATGAAACTAAAGATTATAATCGCTAATATAATACCCAAGTTATGAATTACCTCCTGCTGTTAATTCTCTCGTAAGTTGCTGCTTCTGTATCTAATATCTGTTCAAGCGTAGGATTCTCAATATTTTTATGAGCACGCATACAGTCTTCAATAATCTCAATGATCTCGAGATACTTAATCTCACGTTTTAAGAACTGACTGACCGCAAGTTCGTTAGCCGCGTTAAATACGGTCGGAAGAGAGCCACCTTTTCTCCCCGCCTCATATGCCAACTGCAATCCATAGAAGGTATCCATATCCGGTTTTTCAAAGTCTAATTTTCCTAAATTCCAGAAATCAACTCGCTCACCCGGAAGATATCTTCTATCTGGATAATACAGAGCATATTGAATCGGAAGCTTCATATCTGGCGTCCCAAGTTCTGCCATTATGGCACCATCTACATACTCTACCATAGAATGAATGATGCTCTGTGGCTGTACGACTACCTGTACCTGATCTACATCTACATGAAAGAGCCACTTTGCTTCGATAACTTCTAATCCTTTATTTACCATAGTAGAAGAATCAATCGTAATCTTTTGTCCCATAGACCAATTCGGGTGCTTCAATGCATCCTCTACTTTTATTTCCAACAGATCTTCTTGCTTTTTTCCTCTGAACGGTCCACCGGAAGCTGTCAGAAGAATCTTATGGATTGCCTTATGGTCATTACCTTGCAAAGACTGAAAGATTGCGCTGTGCTCACTGTCCACCGGGAGAATCGACACATGCTTTTCTGCCGCCAGCGGCATAATAATATGACCTGCCGTTACCAATGTTTCTTTATTCGCAAGCGCAATATCTTTCCCGGCTTTAATCGCCTCTATGGTAGGGCGAATGCCAATCATGCCTACGATCGCTGTCACTAGTATTTCCATCTCTGATATTGTTGATACTTCAATCAATCCATCCATTCCCGATACAATTCTGGTATTCATATCTGAGACACGCGTACGGAGCTCCTGCGCCTTTTCTTCTGACCAGACCGCAGCAAGTCTTGGATGGAATTCACGAATCTGTGTTTCCAGAAGTTGTATATTGTTTCCAGCTGCCAAGCCAAGGACTTCAATATCTCCATTTTCTCTGACAACTTCCAGTGTCTGGGTTCCAATTGACCCTGTAGATCCTAATATGGCTATTTTTTTCATAGATATCCTCTCTTAATCATTATATGGTAACTTCCATCTTAACAGTATTTTTTTAGATATTTCCAGCAAGAAATGTTGCCAGATAATAAATGACAGGCGCCGTAAAGATTACACTGTCAAAACGATCCAGAATTCCACCATGTCCTGGAATTAATTTTCCATAATCTTTAATGTCATGATTACGTTTAATTGCGGAAGCAGCAAGATCTCCTACTTGTGAGATCATTCCTCCAACTGCACAGATAACCGCATAATGTATCGGATTAGCCTGAGCGCCTCCCCACTGGTTCATCGCCAGGGCAAAAAGAACTCCCAGCAGTGCTGCACCAACAATTCCTCCAATTCCTCCTTCCACAGATTTCTTTGGGCTCAGCTTCGGAGCCATCTTATGCTTACCAATCAACATTCCAACACAGTATGCACAAGTATCACAACCCCAGGAGCTTAAGAATATCAACCAGACCACGACACCTCCATCTGGGAGCATTCTAGTCTGATATACATAAGACAACATAACAGCAACATAGAACAGACCAAAGAAAACTGTCATTACTTGCTCTGCCCTGAAAGTAGGAAATGAAAATACATACACTGCCATTACCAGAACCAGGAAAAGAATGGTAAGCAACATCACATATTGCATATTTCCAGTAAGCAGCATTGCATAATAAGCAGCTGCAGCCAGATATCCAACAAATCCTAATATCTTATTCTGCACATCTACAACTTTATACAATTCTGACAATCCAATCAGACTGATGATTCCCAGAAATGCGAATAACAGATTGCCACCATATCCAACCGTAATAAGTAATACAATTACTAATACGATACCACTTAACAGTCTTGTCTTAAACATCTTCCTTCTGTTCCTCCTTTATTCCTCCATAACGCCGATCTCTGGCATTATATTGTTCAATCGCTTTTTCTAATTCTCTTTTTGAAAAATCCGGCCACGGGACATCTGTAAAATAAAATTCCGTATACGCAAGCTGCCACAACAGATAATTAGAAAGTCTCAATTCTCCGCTTGTACGGATTAAAAGATCGGGATCTGGGATATCATGTGTATCAAGATAGTTTTCAAAGGTCTTCTCCTCAATCTGATCAGGATGTACTTTTCCATCTACACAGTCTCTGGCAAGTTTTCTGACGGCTCGGATAATTTCATCTCTGCTTCCATAATTGATTGCAATCTGGAAATTCAATCCTCCGTTATTCTTTGTTGCTTCTTCCAACTCTTCAATTCTAGTGCGGATATCATCATCCAACCTTGTAATATCTCCAATAACACGAATCTTCATATCATTTTTTGCCGCTGTTTTCAGACAAGTCTTCATATAATTTCTCAGAAGCTTCATCAACGCATCAACTTCGTCCTGGGGGCGGTTCCAATTCTCTGTGGAAAATGCATACACAGTCAGATATTTAATTCCCATGCGATATGCCTCTTCACAGATACGCTCAACATTTTTACTGCCCTGCGCATGTCCATAATTTCGTGGCATTCCTTTAGACTTTGCCCAACGTCCATTTCCATCTAAAATAATCGCAACATGCTGCGGTATATTCATAAGATTATTCTCCTTCCACACAAAAAGCGCACTTAACGGCGCTCTTGCTGATACTTTATATGAATTGAGGGACAGACCCTCTATGCACAGGCTTCGGTTCTGTCCCACTCTCAACTCTTATTAAACAGTCATTACTTCTTTGGATTTCACTTCTACTGCTTTATCTACTTCTTTTACAAACTTATCCGTCAGTTTCTGCAGATCTTCTTCCATATCCTTAATCTCATCCTCAGATACATCAGAACCCTTCAGCTTTTTAAATTCGTCATTTCCATCACGACGGATATTACGGATTGCGACTTTGGAAGCTTCACCTTTTTTCTTAACATCCTTAACCAGTTCTTTTCTTCTCTCCTCTGTTAATTCCGGGAACACAAGACGAATACATGTTCCATCATTGGTTGGATTAATTCCAAGATCAGATACCAGAATCGCTTTTTCAATGACTTTCAGCATATTCTTCTCCCATGGCTGAATCTGAATCATACGAGCTTCTGGTACAGATACATTGGCTACCTGCTGAATCGGAGTAGGAGAGCCATAGTAATCAACGACGATTTTATTCAACACATTTGGATTGGCACGTCCTGCACGAATAGCTCCCAGTTCCCCTTCAAGGTTAGCCATCGTTTTCTTCATCTTATCCTCGTAAACTTTTAATCTTTCATTCATATTGATATCCTCCTATTTTATACAGTCACTTTCGTTCCTGTAAATGTTCCTTTCATAGTTTCTACGATACTGTTTTCTTCATTCAGTCCAAATACCAGCATCGGCATCTTATTCTCCAGACACATAATGGATGCTGTCAGATCTACTGCCATCAGTTTCTTGTCAATAATCTCCTGAATGGAAATCTCATCATACTTCTTCGCCTGCGGATTGACCTTCGGATCACTGTCATAGATTCCATCAATCGCCTTAGCCAGCAACATTGCATCCGCTTCTATTTCAATTGCACGAAGTACAGCTCCTGTATCCGTTGAGAAATAAGGATGTCCAGTTCCACCAGCGAAAAAAATCACCCTTCCTTCATTCAAAGCTTCTACTGCTGCATCCTTAGAAAACAGCGTCGTGAATGCACCACATACAAATGGAGTGAACACTTCTGTCTTCATTCCGGCATAACGGAAAATATCCGAAACATAGATACAATTCATAACGGTAGCCAGCATACCAATCTGATCTGCCTTCACACGGTCAATCGTCTCACTGGTTCTGCCTCTCCAGAAATTGCCACCACCAGTAACAATCGCAACCTGAACACCATCATCCACCAGCTGCTTAACTTGCTTTGCTACCCCCATACAAGTAGCTTCATCAAATCCCGTCTTTTTATCCCCTGCGAGTGCTTCCCCGCTGAGTTTCAACAATACTCTTTTCATAAGTCTGTGCTCCTTATTTTCAGTTCTGTTATTGCTTTCGCATAATTATATTAAATTATATCATAGGAAGAAAAAAAAAGGAATATGCTACGGCAACATTCCCTTTAATTTGTACTGCTTCATAATCCAGAAATACATAACAATGAGCAATATAGCTGCCAATATCCAGGCAACAGGGCTTGCCAGACAGATCCCAATATAGCTCTGACAATGGGATGCCACGCCTGCTGCTATGCTTCTTCCAATCAGTTCTGCAATCCCTGCTGTCATCGGTAATAATCCATAGCCCATTCCCTGAATTCCATTGCGATAGAGATTAACATACACCAGCGGGACAAACGACACTCCGACACATTTTAGATATATATCTACATATCCCATAATTTCTTTCAGGTTCTCCGATACAAAGAGAACCGTCATGTATTTCCCCGCGAAAAACATGAGTGCACCTGTCGCTATGGCATATCCGATGCCCATCCATGTTCCTGACCAGAATCCCTTACGAATCCGAAGAATCTTACCCGCGCCGACATTCTGAGCACAGTAATTGGCCATCGTAGTTCCCAGCGCAATGTAAGCCTGTGTTACAATCTGCTCAATCTTAACCGCCGCTGCAAATCCAGCCGCTGCTACTGATCCAAGACTATTCAGAGCTGTCTGAACGACAATTGTTCCAATAGCCGTAATAGAATATTGAAAAGCCATTGGGAATCCAATCTTCATCTGCCATTTTGCAAGGTCTGTATTCCATCTCCAATCATCCCTACACAAATGCAAAATCGGTACCTTCTTCTTAATATACACAAGACACAAAAGTCCTGACACTCCCTGTGCAATTACAGTTGCATAAGCAGCACCGCCGGCACTCATGTGGAACACAATAATAAACACCAGATCTAATACAATATTCAGTCCTGCTGCCAGAATCAAAAAATATAATGGTCTCTTACTGTCACCAACTGCCCTTAAAATACTTGATAACAGATTATACAATACCTGCGCTACAATTCCGCCACAGATTACCATAATATATTCATATGCCTGATCATACATATCAGATGGCGTATTCATCCAGCGCAGAACATCTTGCATCATTACCATACTAATAATGGTAAGAATTACAGATACAACTGCCGACAATACAGAAGCGGTCACCACTGATTGGCGCATAGCTCTCATATTGCCCGCACCAAAATGCTGCGCCGTAATGACCGTAAAACCAGCCGTCAATCCCTGTAGAAAGCCAATAATCAAAAATACCAGTGTTCCGCAGGAACCAACTGCCGCTAATGCTGCATTTCCAACGAATTTACCAACGATAATGGTATCTGCCATACTATAAAACTGCTGAAATATGTTTCCTATAAAAATCGGCATCGTAAAATTCACAATAATCTTTGCAGGATTTCCTGTTGTCATATCTCTCTTCATAGTCTGCATCCTTCCAAAGTAATCTTATTTTCTCAAAACTCACATCATTATAAAAAATAAAAAAAACGAATGCAATACTATATATCAACAAAAAACTTTGCAAAATCAAGCCGGTTCATCAGCACTTTTTACACTATATACACCTTAATCAAAATCCACATGATATACTTTATCGCTATCATGAATATCTACATAATGTAGATCGAATTGTTCATCCATAATCTCCATGCATCCCTGATAATAGATGGAATCGCTTTTCTTGATCATAAAAATATATGTGCCGTTCTCCTGCGAATCTGCTTCATCGCTGACTTCATCATAAAACTCTCTTCCATCAATCTCTCCCGGATATCCCGCTTTCTTTATCTTTTCTTCAATCAATCTGTATAATTCTTCCATATTTCGCCTCATCCAATCTCTATCACTTAATATCATAAATATCAATGGCTTTAGATATCCTTAAAACGTCAGTCGCATCTGATACCATACTACATTTCCGTGTACAGATGCAGAGACACCTTCATTTTCAAAGCCAAACTTTGCATAATAACGAATCAGCCTGTCTTTGCAAGTAAGCACCAGTCCCTTTCTTCCCTGTTCTTTCGCATCCTCGATCGCCTGTCTGATCAATACTGCTGCACAGCCTTGCTTGCGATATTCTGGGATTGTATTTACTCCAAAGATCATCTGCCAATCACCTGACTCATCATGCATAGAAGCATCTTCATACATCTCATCTGTCAGATCCGGTTCATTCGTCACCATCCCATTGACAAATCCGACCATCTTATCTTCATCAAATAACAGCCAGAAATGATCAGGATATACTTCCAGGCGGTCTTTTAGATCTTTTTCTGTTGCTGCTTCTGCCGCCGGAAAACATTCTGCTTCTACAGCAGCAATCTTACTCAAATCACTCATTGTTGCATTTCTAATATTCATCGTTTTTCTCTCCTTACATCGGTGTCCCAACTTCTATCAGATTACCGTCCGGATCATAAAATCGAATCACTTTTTGTCCCCAAGTATGCTCCATTAATGGATTTACATACTGTATGGGTTCTTTGTAGTTTTCTAATTTTTCAACAAATCCTTCTATATCTGTCTCTTCAAAATAAAGTTCTGTAGCGTGATTTTTCGGAATAATCTCTTTCTGAATAAATTGCTTCCACACCGATGCATCCTGTAATACCAATCCCTCTGTCAGGATTACATTGCCATCCTGATCCAGAATGACATCCAGGCCAAATAAATCTTTATAAAATTCTATTGATCGTTGAATATCATTTACTACGATTAATACATTCCTAAGCTTCAACTTTATCACCAACACCTTTCTGTCTATTGCATCCCTTCAACCAAAATTGTATAATAAACAACAAAAAAAGTACACCCCTATATGATCGGAGGATATAATATGAAAGTCGTAGTCGCAATGGATTCTCTGAAAGGAAGCCTGACATCTATGGAAGCAGGAATATCCGTCAAAGCTGGAATTCTTGCTGCAAAACCAGATGCCAAAGTAGTTGTAAAGCCTCTTGCTGATGGCGGTGAAGGTACTACAGATGCTCTAATTGAAGGATTGAACGGCGAGCGGATCGATGTCACAGTGACCGGACCTCTTGGTAATCCTGTTTCCTGCCACTACGGATATCTGAAAGAGACAAATACCGCCATTATTGAAATGGCATCTGCTGCCGGAATCACCCTTACTGATAAAAAAGACCCTCTACATGCAACAACTTACGGAGTCGGCGAGATGATTAATGATGCTATTACAAGAGGATGCCGGAACTTTATTATTGGAATTGGCGGAAGTGCCACGAACGATGGCGGAATCGGAATGTTAAAAGCACTTGGCTTTGTATTTCTTGATGAAAAGGGAAACGATGTGGGTGAAGGTGGGCAGGCACTTGGCAAAGTTCACACCATTAATATCCAGAATAAAAATCCCCATTTAACAGACTGCCATTTTCAGGTTGCCTGTGATGTAACGAATCCTCTCTGCGGAAACAATGGAGCCACTTATATCTATGGACCACAAAAAGGTGTTACCGATAACATCAAAGAAGAACTGGACCAGGCAATGGCTCATTATGCAGCAGTTACTCGTGTAGCCCTTGGATGTGATTATGAGAAAGCAGAAGGTGCAGGCGCTGCAGGAGGTCTTGGCTTTGCACTGCTAAGCTACCTTCACGCCAAACTCACACCCGGAATCGACTTAATCCTCAATGCCGTAGAATTAGAAAAAGAACTAAAAGATGCAGATATTGTTGTCACTGGCGAAGGTCGTCTGGACCACCAGACAGCTATGGGGAAAGCACCTGTCGGTGTTGCGAAACTTGCGAAAAAATATGACGCCAAAGTCATTGCATTTGCCGGAAGTGTCACTCCTGAAGCAACCGCTTGCAACGAGACTGGAATCGATGCATTTTTCCCAATTGTACGAGGAATTACAACCCTGAAAGAAGCTATGGATCCAGACTGTGCGAAAGCAAATATGCAGGCAGCTGTTGAACAGGTATTTCGTCTCCTATAATTGCACTCTCCATTATTGCCCCTCTAAATATGTCCCCGTTCTATTAAACAGAACGGGGGCAATAATTTATAATCTCTTTTCAAAATTTCCATCTACAGAGCATCCCTCTGTAAATATCATAAATGCATTAGGGTCAATGCTATGTACGATTTTCTTTATCTGTGCCACTTCATACTTGGATATCATAACAAACAAAATATAGGATGTCTTATTCGTGTATGCACCTTCGCCATCCCAATTCGTGACACCTCGTCCCATTTGCTCCATAATTGCTTTTGAGATACCAACCTTTTTGGTAAATATCATGACACTGGTATTAATATTCTGAATATGTACCCGATCAACGGCCAGAGAAGATACGGTTGCAAATATCAGTGAATAGATGACAATCTCAATGTTAAATAAAAACATACAGATTCCATATACAAAGATATTCATAATGATTGTGACTTTACCAACACTGAAATTCTTATATTTCTTCGAACAGCATAATCCTATGATATCCTGTCCTCCTGCTGATGATCTTCCACGAAGCACAAGTCCACAGCCTACTCCACACACAATTCCTCCGATAATACAGGCTGTGAGATAGTCCTCTACGATAGGAGTCTCAGGAATCGGGATTACAACAAGGAAGGCACTCATCATCCCTACCATAATCATCGTTTTTACAGCAAACTCTTTGCCCAGAATTCGATATCCCATGTACAAAAGCGGTACATTAATTGCAAAATATATGATACCAGTAAGGTTCGCCTGCGGCGGAATCGGAATATGCAGTCCTTTCGTAAGGAGCAATCCAAATAACTGCGAGACACCCATAAAGCCTCCGCTATACAATCCCATTGGCACGATCAACATATTAAATCCAAAGCAATAGATCAGATTTCCTATAATGGAATACATATTCTGTATGATGATTTCTCTCTTTTTTGCATTTTGCAGATAGTTCATCTTTTGTTCCCCCTTTTGCATTTATTTTCTGTTCTTAAAATCTTTTTATCTTCATTTGCTATAAGAGCACCTCCTACACATAATTTACCTTAGAATTTTCTGTCAGGCAATGAGACTGTTTTATTTTTTTCATATTTTATTGAAAAATTTTACTTGCAGCGCAAAATTATTTGAGATAAAATAAAAAAGCCGTGTAGCTTAAATTAATGTATGCAAAGCGTGTGAACTTCTTATAAGAAGTCACGCGCTTTTTTTATTCTGTTATAGGGAACTTTTGTTTCCGCAGAATTCTATATTATTCTAAGCAATACATAATTATAGTTCTTACACAATAACCAAAATGGAGGAATCAATATGCCAAGAAACAAAAAACAAGGAATTATCTTTGGAATCATCATGTCCTATGCCATGGCATACGGCATGGAAATCTACAACATCGCCATCAAACAGGGAATCAACCTGACTTCCGGAGGTTTCAGTAACATGACGAATCTCGTTTTCTGGGATGCATTAAAAGAAGCTGTCTACATGGGATTATTCGTCTTCATCTTCTCTAATCTCTGGGGCAATCGTATAGGAGCAGCCTTTGCCGCCAGACATTGTGATCCAAGTAAAGATAATCCCTATATCTGCCAACTGCTTCGCCAGGCAGGAACTGTTGCCATTATGTGTCCGACCATGAGCCTCGTAGCATCTATTCTGTTCAACATTATCCTTGCAGGAGCACCGATTTACCAACTGCCTGCCATCTGGGTCGGAACCTTTTTTAAGAACTTTCCGATGGCATTCTTCTGGAACATGTTTGCAGCGGCACCATTTACACACTGGATTTTTGGGAAATTATTCCCCAACAATTCATAAAACAGCTTTTCACAGGGGCATCATCTGCCCCTGTGCTTCTCTTTTCGTTTCTGTTGATTCAATTCAAACTTTCATGCTCTACAATATTCTTCAATTCGTCCAATGTTCTTTTACCTAAAAGCAGATCTATATCTAACATAATTATATTATGAACATCTGCACTTTTTGGATCACTCCTGTCATCAAATGGCCAGCAAGTAGGCATTGCCACAAAATCTCCCTTTGCATTGGCGCCAAATAACGGCATCCATCCTTCCTTTTCATCCAGAATTGCTATATACACCTTGTCCTCTTCAACGACTACACGGTATTCCATGTCCAGAATGTCCAGATTCCATCCGACAATCGTCTTCTTTCTATTGGAAACGATACTTGCGCACATATAATCTTCCTCCCTTTACTGCTTTTCCTCCTCAGATTCTGCCTCTGATTTCCGCAAAAGTTTTTATTGGCAAAGGATGTGCCGGATGTTCCAAGATGCATTTTTCCATCCACACCATATTATACCATCGTCCAAATTTATATCCGCATTTGTAGAATTCTCCAACCCAGCGATAACCCATATGCTCATGATACTGAACACTGTTCTTCGTAAGATATTCATCTTCTTCGACCGGATATCCGATACAGGCATTTAGATTCACAATATTCTGTAAAGCCAGCACACGTTCCAACGCTTCGTACAATTCTCTTCCAATTCCCTGTTTTCTTGCATCTTTGGAAACATAGACTGTTGTTTCTACTGCCCAGTCATAGGCTCTTCTCTCCTTAAATGGACCTGCATATGTATATCCCACAATGGTTCCGTTATGCTCAGCAACCAGATAAGGATATCTGCAAAGTGTCTTGCGAATTCGCTCACGGAATACTTCCACAGAAGGAACTTCATATTCAAAAGTAATAGCCGTATTTTCTACATAATATGCATAGATTTCCAGTAATTCTTCTGCATCATTTTCCGTTGCAATCCTGATCATGTTACCTGCCTCCACCGATTATTTTTTATGCCACTGATAGAATTCCTTTAATTCTGCCTTCTTTTCATCCGATAACTGGGTCTTCTTTACTCCCAGAATTGCTCCTTCCAATGCTAGAAGTCTGTGGATACAGGCCGATTCGTCTATCTGCTGAATTTTCAACCATGCCTGCTTTGCCCCTACAGAGTGCAGCTCCTCTTCAGTAAAAATTCCCACCTGGTTCAACTGTTCTTCAACGACTTTTCCTATATTCGGTAATTTCGATAATTCTCCCATATCGTCATCTCCTATAATACCAACAATTTTCATCTTATTTCTATTCTTATATTACTATCCTGAACATACCATGCCTGTTACAGTATGTGTATAAAAGTCCATGCCCTTTCTTACGAAATCTTATGGAAATGTCTTGCTCCGGATATAACTTTACAATTTCTGCTCCTGCCGATGTCACATAAGCGACAAAAGAAATATAATGCCTCTTTGTCATCGGATGGTTCAATGTTACATGATACTCCTGATCCACCGTCTCCAGATTGATTATATGATCTTCATCACAATTTTCACATTCCTGCTCTGGCAAAGTAATTCCACAGCAGGAAAAAGATCCTTGTCCGACGGATGTAATGATATTACCACAGACCGGGCATACATAAAAATGCATCTTTTTCATATTTCCTGCTGGATTTTCATTCTTTCTCAAATCTCCTGTTAGCAATTCTGCAATGGATGTCCCCAGTGCCTTTGCCAGATCCTCAATAATCGCAATATCAGGAAGCCCCTTTCCAGTCTCCCATTTTGAGACCGTCTTATCACTTACATTAATTTTATCTGCAAGTTCTTTCTGTGTGATATTTTGCTTTTCTCTTATCTCTTTAATAACCATTCCAGTCACATAACTCATAATAGATTCCTCTTTTCATTTATTATGAGTTCATTGTAAATAATCGCCTTACACATTACAACCTACGATACGTAGAGTTCATTCTACAACCACTCCATCTCAAGCCCAACCTTCAGCTGATGTACCATATCCCCCAGTTCTTCTTTCAGAATCTCAAAGGAACGTTCTCCGGTGCAGTGTCCGGTATAGATCTCTTTCACACCGGTATCCTTAATATGCTGTGCAAGCCTTCGGACTTCTGCCTCTTTTTTGCCAAAGATATGAAATCCTCCGACCAGCGCGCAGATTGTTTTTCCCGGATATGTCGCTTTGATTTCATGAATGATATTCGCAGCTCCCCCATGAGAACAACTGTTAAAGATGACCAATCCCTGATCTGTATCAAACACCAGGCTTTGCTCGTGCGAGAAATCATCTGCAGCCCATCCACTGCCTGTACGGATGTACATATGATTTTCTCTTCCAATCTCATCCAATCCAGCTGTTTTATGCGGAATCAATGAGACGCCCTGACAAAGGGAAGTATCTCCTTCTGCAAAAATAATTCTTTCCTTTTGCTTCTCAAGAATTCCCTTCGGCAGCCCTATGTATTTATGAAAAATCCATTTCTTCCCATAGCAATTCTCTTTGCTGCCTTTTCTTAGATAGAAACTCGCTTTTTCATTATGTTTAAAAAAAGCGTCCATCCCATCCGAATGATCATAATGAGCATGAGATAAGACTGCATAATCTACATCCTCAATTTCCTTTCCAAGTTCCTTTGCATTTTTCAGGAACAAGTCTGAAGCTCCTGTATCAAGAAGGATGTTTTTCCCCTCATATTCAATATAGATGCTTAAACCCCATTCCCCACAAAGTCCACCATTTGAAATATTATCTACTAATACTGTTGCTTTCATTTTCCTCTTTCCCTCATTACTTTTTTAAATTCTTCTGATATTTCCAGAAGCGGTATCCAAAATAAGCAAATATCCCAAGATAAAGAACGAACAACGCTATATACATTCCAACCACCACTCGATTGCCCAGACCTCTTTGTAAAAACAACTGCGGAAGAATGATCAGAAAAAATATAATAAGCAGCGGAATGATTCTTCCCCGGAAAACGCGCTTCATCATCTCTGTTCTGGAGGCATCGTCACAGAAGATCTCTTCTTCGCCATTCATCTCAGCGACCGGCTTACGAAAATAGCTATATCCAAAGAAATCCTGCAGGTATTCCCATCCACAATCCCGGAACATCTGAATATATTCCTCCTTGTGGGCAATCCCTTCCTGATTGTAATCCAGCTGATACACAACATCCTCCGGCTCACACTTCTCAAAATGATATCTTCCAAGTCCCGTCACTTTAATAAATTTCCACCCATTTTTGTGCTGTTCCTGCAGATATCTCTGCTCTCTCTCCCATTCAGGCACCGTAAAATACCGAAATTCCGTCTTCACATTCTTATCTTCCATTCTTCCGCACCTCCATCATATTACGATATAATCTCTCAATTCGCTTCATCTCCAGATCTAATACTTGCTGTCCCAGATCTGTAATAATATAGATCTTTCTTTTCTCTTCTTCTCTTACGAATCGAATCAAACCATCTTTCTCCATCTTAGAAAGACTTCCATACATGGTACCAGGACTTAATTTCAGTTCCCCAGCGGTCATCTCTTCTACTTTTTGGACAATACCATAACCATGAGACTCTTCTCGAAGACAAAGCAATATATAAAATCCCGTCTCTGTCATCGGTACATATACCTTCCTGATATGAGAATCCATAATACCCTCCATTCCAGTGCGATATATCGCACTTCGTTATATATTATATATAGCACTGCGATACATATTTGTCAAGAGAGAATTAGTAATTGATGAGACAAAAGGGAGAAGGTGGGTATCAGGCGCGAGGAGTCAGAATGGCTAATTGGATATCCAATTAGCCATTCTGACTCCTCGCGCCGTACGCTTCCTGACAACAAAACCTACTGAGCCAACAGTACCACTCTCGCCTCGTAAGGTCTTAATAATCCATCTTTGTGTTGTTTATAGTTTGAAATCAACTCTTTTCCATCTTCTGTGTTCTCGAATAAATCGCAGGCAACTTCCTTGTCTGTGAAGTTACAAGCAACGATCATTCTCTGATTTCCAAGGGTTCTTTCGTATGCATAGATCTCTTCACTTTCGTCCAAGAGACTTCCGAATTTACCATATACGATAATCTCATATTCTTTACGAAGAGCAATCAGCTTCTTATAGTAATGGAAGACACTGTTTGGGTCTTTCATCTCATCTTCTGCATTGATCAGCATGTAATTTGGATTTACCTTAAGCCATGGAATTCCGGTGGTAAATCCGGCATTTGGGCTCTTATTCCACTGCATTGGAGTTCTGGCATTATCACGTCCGATATTCTTAATACATTCCATCATCTCTTCTTCCGTGACCAGACCGTTTTCCGTCAGTTCATGAAATGCATTGATGGTCTCGATATCTCTGTAATCTTCCAGATTATCATAATATGCATTGGTCATACCCAGTTCCTCTCCCTGGAATACATATGGAGTACCTTTCATCATATGCAGGCAGGTAGCAAGCATTTTTGCAGAAACTACACGGAACATCGGGCTGTCATTTCCAAATCTGGACACGGCCCTTGGCTGATCATGATTATCCAGATACAGACTGTTCCATGCCTTTCCTTCGAATTCAATCTGCCATTTATTCAACGTATCTTTTAATTCTCTTAACGGAACCTTTTTGTTGGTCCATTTTCCAACGATTGTTTCACCCAGCGATACATGTTCAAAATGAAAGACCATATTTAATTCGTTGGTATCTTCACCGGCATACTGCATTGCATGATCAATTTTGGTATTCAACGCCTCTCCCACCGTCATAATATCATACTTTTGAAGTACCTTCTGATTCATTTCTTTCAGATACTCATGAATTCTTGGTCCATCACATACGAACGGCTGATGATTGCCATATAAGCCATCATCGACTGTTCCATCCGGGAATGACTGATCCTTTGATATCATGTTAATGACATCCATACGGAATCCATCAATGCCCTTCTCGCACCACCAGGTCATCATATCATAGACTTCTTCTCTGACCTTTTCATTTTCCCAGTTCAGATCTGGCTGCTTTTTGGAGAAGCAATGCAGATAATACATATCCGTTGCCTCATCGTACTGCCATGCGGAGCCACCGAAATTAGATCCCCAGTTATTTGGTTCTTTGCCATCTTTTCCTTCTTTCCAGATATAATAATCACGGTATGGATTGTCTTTTGATTTTCTGCTTTCTACAAACCATGCATGTTCATCAGATGTATGGTTTACCACCAGATCCATGACAATCTTAATACCACGTTTATGGGCTTCCTGAAGCATCCGGTCGAAATCATCCATGGTTCCGAATTCTTTCATGATCGCACGATAATCTGAGATATCATATCCATTGTCATCATTCGGGGACTGATATACCGGAGAAAGCCAGATAACGTCTATGCCAAGCTCTTTCAGATAATCCAGATGTTCTGTAATTCCGTTCAGATCTCCGATTCCATCTCCATTACTGTCCGCAAAACTTCTCGGATAAATCTGATAAATAACACTCTCTTTCCACCACTGTTTCATACTCTTTTCCTCCTACAGACTATATTTTTCTATCACATCTTTTTCTAGCTGCAAACTGCTTGCAACAACAAAATCATCCAATTGCTCTGGCCGGGAGACAGCTGCCACCGGCAACGTCTGGAACGGCTGATTCGTAAGCCATGCAATGGAAAGAGCATATAATGATACCCCTGTCTCTTTCCGTAATTTGCACAATGTCTGATACATCTCCAGATTATCCTGGTTCATATAGGCCCTTTTCATATCTTCCGCCATCTTCAACTTTCGGTCTAGTTTATCAAAAAAGCCATGGGCACTGGAAGAAAATGGAATAATCGGCATCTTGCTGCGCTTATGCCATTGATAATAATCTGAATCCATCAACACAAGTGACGGATCCTGATTCATATTTCCTCCCGGATTCACTCTAGCCATACTCCACTGGTTTGACACAGCAGTAAATCCCTGGAGCCCCTTTTCTTCTGCATATGATACAGCCTGCTCAATTCGATATTGCTTATAATTTGAAGCACCATAATATTGAATCTTCCCCTCTTTTACAAGCGTTTCCATAATATCGACGATCTCTGTAATATCTACAGATTCATCATCTCTGTGAAGCCAGTAAAAATCAATATGATCAACTCCCAATGTCTGAAGACTTTCCTCCAGATCTGCACGAATTGTCTCTTCTCTTACTCTGGAGATTTCCGGTGCTTTAAAATCGTAATGACCTCCCTTGGTAGCGATGACAATCTTATTATAAGCCTTTCGATCCCGCAGCCAACTCCCAAGATACTGTTCACTGCAATTACCAAGTTCTTCAATCCATTTACAATATACATTGGCAGAATCAATAAAATTGCCACCTGCCGCAACATAAGTATCAAGAACCTCATAAGCCTGCTCTTTCGTCAATTTCTCACCAAAATTAGCTGTTCCGAGGCAGACATTACTGAGCTCCAGATCTGTTCCTTTTAAAATTAATTTCTTCATCATCTTCCTACCCTCATCCATACCTGCATCTCTCCATCACTACGATTATTCCACAGGAAATACGGCACAGCAGTTATCGTGATCTCTTCTCTTTCTTCATGATATACATGATAAAGGGATTCTTCATCTGTCTGAGATTGTTCACGCCATCCCCTTCCTTCGAGAATCAAGCTCTTTCCTCCCAGAGTTCCTTCTGTTACCTTCCAATCACTCTTGGCATCTACTAAGATCTGGTTCAGATATTTCCCATTATCTGCTTCTTCCAGACAATATACTACTGGTCCACATACTAACGCGGCACGGCCGCCATTATAATGAATCTTACGATTAGCCTGCACCAGTTTCGGCTCCATTTTAAGTTCCAGGGTAATCTGATGATTACCTTTCCAGTTTCTTTTTATTTGTACATAACCATTTTTTTCTGCACAGATATCCTGGCAGACACCATCCACACAGATACTATACTTGTCTTCACTCCACGTTGGAATACGCAATGCGACTGTCATCGGCTCTTCAGTATCCGCATTGATTTCAAGTACCACTTTCCCACTCCACGGATAATCCGTTGTCTGTCTGATGCGCAACGTATTACCGGTCAATTGAATCTCCGACTCATTTCCTATATATAAATGGACATAAGCAGTATCTTCATCTGCAGTGTAAATATACTGCCACAGACTCGCTATTGTACGAGCAATATTCGGAGGGCAGCATGCACAGGAAAACCATTTCTGGCGAACCGGCTTCACATGATTACGCTCTGTATTGCCAAGACAAGTCTCTGGGACAACTTCCAATGGATTTACATAGAAAAATCTGTTTCCTTCATAATTCATACCACCAAGAATTGTATTATAAAGTGCCTGCTCCATCACATCTCCATATGTTCTGTCCACTTCATTTTTCAGCATCTTCTGTGCAAAAAACACTAGTCCAATGGACGCGCACGTCTCCGAATAATTCGTATCATTCGGAAGATCATATGCCACCGTGAATGCTTCTCCGGAATGAGTTGCGCCGATTCCTCCAGTAATATACAACTGTTTTTTTACAATGTTATTCCATATATTTTTACAGGCATCAAAAAGCTCTTTTTCCTTTGTTCTGGATGCAATATCAGCCATCGCGGTATACATATAGACACCTCGCACCGCATGTCCGACCGCTTCCTTCTGCTTACGCACCGGCAGATGGAACTGATTATAATAACTATAAGGGAACTGATTGTACCAGCGATTTGGCTCCTCTACCTTGGCCTGTGTCCATTGGCAGACATGATCACGCTTCTCAAATTCTTCCTCAAAAAACTGATTCGTACCTCTGGTGTCAATAAAATACTGTGCCAGTTCAAAATACTTCTCATTGCCAGTTACATCATATAACTTTAACAAAGCAATCTCTATCTCCTGATGTCCCGGATAACCGTGCAGCTTTCCTTCTTCTTTTCCAAACATCTCATAGAGATAATCCGCAAGTTTTACCGCCACATCAAACACCTTTTTCTTGCCGGTCGCAAGATAATAGGAAACAGCTCCTTCGATAAAATGTCCTGCACAGTATAACTCATGACACTCCAATATATTGGTCCATTTTTTCTCCGGTGCTTCAATCAGAAAGTAGGTGTCAAGATATCCGCTTTCATCCTGTGCTCTTGCAATAATATCAATCACACTGTCCGCCTGTGCTTCCAGTTTTTCATCCCTGGAAAGCATTAATATATTACCAACAGCTTCCAGCCATTTTGATACATCGCTGTCCTGAAATACTTCGCCATAAAAATGTCCCTCTATATCCCCGGCAGCAATACGGAAATTGTCGATTGCATGACTCGGTTCCGCATCCTCAATACGGTCATTTAATATCTCCCACTGATAGGGAATGACTTTATCTCTCACCAAATCTATATAATAACTCCAAAATGAGTCTTTGATTTCACATTCATCTTTCTTGAGCAAACGATATTCGCCCATCTCTAAAACCCCCTTCTTGCTTGCATTTCACACTATCTTTTAGTATAATACCTCTCATACAAAGGAGGTATTTTTATGAGTATTTTTAATATGGACGGCCCGGTATTCCGTTTCTTAAATAAGATGGCAGATCTTTGCATATTAAATCTGATATTCTTACTCTGCTGTCTCCCGATTATCACAATCGGTGCTTCTGTAACTGCATTGTATTCTGTAACACTTAAAATGTCCCGTGATCAGGAAGGATATATTGCACGCAGCTTTTTCAAAGCTTTTAAAGCTAATTTTAAACAGGCAACTTCTATCTGGATACCGTCTCTTCTTCTGTTATTTATCATGCTTGCAGATATACGTATCTACAGTTCTTCAAATGCGGGAAAATACCAGCCACTTTTGATCGGAGCATATTTGATATTTACATTAATTGCTTTTATGCTTTCCTTCGCCTTTCCTGTTCTGGCAAAATTTAAGAACACAACTGGTAATATCATTAAGAATGCCTTTTTAATGGGAGTCGGAAGCTTTCAGTGGACACTTTGTATCTTGGTCATCCTGATCGTTCCAACCGTTCTGACACTGATGATTCCAGCAAGTCTCAGTTTTATCTATATGCTCTGGCTGTTATTTGGTTTTGCTCTGATTACATTATGCACATCCTACATTTTTGATTATAAGATCTTTCCGAAGTATATAAGAGAAGAGCCTTCCGAGTCTTCCGAAGAAGACTCGGATTCTCCTGATATGACAGAGAATTAAAGCTCAATTACTACTTCTTTACTTTCCGGTGTTAATACGATACCTTTTTCTGTGGTCTCTGCTTTTGCACCGGAAATATTTTTTGCTTCTTTTACATTGACAAGAAGATATGTCATACCTTCTGTGATCTCAGATACAGTAACTGTAATCTTATTTCCAGTTCTAGAAGCCTTCGCTGTTAAAACAATATTTCCCTTCAGATCCGTGATCTCACAGTCAGCTTCACATCCATCTTTCAATGCATAGAGTTGCAACTGTACATCCTTTGTATAATCATAGTCCGGACGGTCTTCCTCTGCACCCATGGCAAGGAGTGTATTCTCTCTTACGTATACCGGCAGTGAGAAGTAATCGTATGTATCATTCTGCCATGTGCCGCCTTCTCTTGTCTCTCCAGATAACAGATGTGTCCATGTTCCCTTTGGAAGGTAATAGTCAACATTGCCATCTTCACGGAAGATTGGTGCAACAAGAATACTGTCACCAAGCATATACTGCATATCCAGATATCTGACTGCCGGATCATTATCGAATTCCAGAACCATCGGTCTCATAGATGGTACACCAGTCTCATGTGAGTTTACTGCAATACGATAAATATATGGCATCAGCCTTGCTTTCAGTTTTGTAAATGCACGGCATACATCAACGGATTCTTCATCAAACAACCATGGTACTCTATAACTCTTTGATCCATGTAATCTGCTGTGTGTAGATAACAGACCGAACTGCAGCCAACGTTTATATACATCAGGAGTTGCTGTCATCTCAAATCCACCCATGTCGTGGCTCCAGAATGAGAATCCGGATAGTACGAAGGAAAGTCCTCCACGAAGGCTTTCTGCCATAGATGGATAGGTTGCTGAGCAGTCGCCACCCCAGTGAATCGGGAACTGCTGTCCGCCAACAGTAGCACTTCTTGCGAAAAGAACTGCCTCGCCTTCTCCACGCTCCTGCTCCAGAAGCTTGAATACACATCTGTTGTAAAGATTCGTATAATAGTTATGCATGCTCTTCGGATCTGAACCGTCAAAGTACTTCACATCAATTGGAATTCTTTCACCAAAATCAGTCTTGAAGCAGTCAACTCCCATATCCAGCAATGTCTTCAATTTTCCAGTATACCATGCAACTGCATCAGGATTAGTGAAGTCTACAATACCCATTCCCGGCTGCCAGTTATCAATCTGCTTAATACCTTTTCCGTCAGCTCTCTGCACCAGATATCCCTTTTCCATTCCTTCACGGAAGAATGCGGTTCCCTGTGCAATATATGGATTAATCCATACACAGATCTTAAGTCCTTTCTTCTTATAGCGGTCAAGCATACCCTTTACATCCGGGAAGGTTCTTTCATCCCACTCAAAATCACACCAGTGGAATTCCTTCATCCAGAAACAATCAAAGTGGAATACACGAAGCGGAATATCACGCTCTGCCATTCCATTGATGAAAGAACTTGTGGTTTCTTCATCATAATTTGTGGTAAATGATGTTGTAAGCCACAGGCCAAAAGACCAGGCCGGTGGAAGTGCTGGCTTACCTGTAAGATCTGTATAAGTCTCCAGTACATTCTTCATGGTCTTTCCATAGATAATATGATAACGGATTTCTTCTCCCTCTACAGAAAATCCGACATTTTCAACTTTTTCACTTGCAATCTCGAAAGAAACATTGTCACTGTGATCTACATATACCCCATAATTTTTGCTTGTCACATAGAAAGGAACGTTTTTATAAGAAATCTGTGAAGAAGTTCCTCCGTCTTCATTCCAGCAATCTACAACCTGCCCATTCTTAACAAAAGCTGTAAAGCGCTCGCCAAGACCATATACACATTCTCCTGCATCAAGAGAAAGCTCTGTCATCATATATGGTTTATAATCAGCTGCCATATAATTGTCTTCTGGAAATTTTGTCAATGTCTTTCTGTCATACTGCATATATCCAAGGTTACGGAAACCAATACTTGTCAGTACCTTTCCATCTGCCTCAAATGTTACTTTAAAATCTTCACGGTTAACCCTTACTGCCACATTTCCTGCTGTCATTACCGCTTCTTTTTCATTAATCTCTACTTCTGTATCCTGATAATCTTCAAATAGTTCATAACGTGGCTCTTTTTTATCATATCCTTCATAATGATAACTTCTCACGCTGACAATATCTTTTCTGATAGACGTAAATTCTGTTGTAATCGTAGATACATCCAATGCCCCTGCACGATCAGTAATCACTCTTGTCGGAGCTACAACTTTCATACCATGTGGTATTTTTTCTACAATAAACGCCTGTGCGGCATGTATTGCATTTGCTCTTTCATTTTTCTCCCAATAACCTTCTGTAAATTTCATATTAGGCCTCCTAAATAAACTATTTTGTTTAGAAACAAAGTTCCCTATAGTATAAAAAAACAGGGGAAAGCAAAGCTTTCCCCCCTAAAGCAAATTTGATAATTTATTTAATTATTGCTTTTGATTAGTTTCCAGAGCCGTCGATTTCAACCCATTTTTCTTCGATTGTCTTCATCGTCTCTTCTCTTGTAGCCTGTCCGCCTACATATGCCTGCATAGCTTCACCAAATGCAGTATGGAAGCTGTCTGTTGAGTAGATAACTCCAAGTGGAGCACTTCCTTTTTCTTCTACAGATGCATTACCCTGATTGATTACAGCATAATCAGATTCACCATCTACTTCGATTGGAGGAACAACGCCTGCAACGTCTGTGAACCAAGCTTTGCCATAATCAGATGTATACCACCAGTTGATGAAATCAAGAACTGCATCTAAGTTCTCAGAATCTTTGCTGATACGAAGAGCCTGGTCAGAACCTGTGATAACCTGGCAGTCTGCCGGATCATCAGATACTGGATAACCAGAGAATCCAATGTTGATATCTGGATTAATCTGTTTCACATCTTCTTCAACCCATGCGCCCTGTCCAATCATGATAGCAGCTTCGCCGTTTGCAAATGCAGCCTCTTCTGCACTCAGGTCAGATTCCAGAGGTTTAGCATCTCCGTTTTCTGTAACAAGATCAATAAAGTCAAAGTAGTTCTCAGCAATAATTGGATAATCTTCTAATTTTGCTTCACCATTTTCCATAGCTTCTACAAATGCTGGATAGTCTTCAACAGCAGCGCCTGCAAAGTGCTGGAAGATATGTTTGAATACCCACCACTCAGCATAACCATCTGTAAATGCTGTGATTCCTGCATCATTTAACTTAGCTACACAGTCTTCCAGTTCGGAAACTGTTTCTGGCATCTTCTCAACTCCTGCTTCTTCAAGAAGATCCATGTTGTAAAGTAATCCAAAGTAGTTACCTTTGATTGCGATACCATATACGCCTTCGCCGTTAGCATCTTTCATAGTATCTGCTACAGCTGGAAGCATTGAATCCATCAATGGCTGATCAGACAGATCATAAGAGTACTCTTTGTAAACTTCGATTTCTTTTCCTGATGTTGAAGAAAAGATATCCGGTGTATCACCAGAGTTTAATTTTGCCTTTAACAGTGTCGGGTAATCATTCTGAGTTGTCTCATAGTTGATTGTAACATCTGGCTCAACCGTCTTATACTCTTCAATCAGAGTATTGATAGCGTCAGCATACTCTGGCTGAGAAATGAACATGTAGATCTCTCCTGAGCTTCCGCCTTCGTCACTGCTGTCAGCTTCTTTTTTGCCGCCACAGCCTGCTAACATTGTAGCAACCATAGCAACACACAATAATGCGCTTACAAGTTTCTTTTTCATAATTTTCTCTCCTTTTCTTTTTTTATCCTTTAACAGCACCCGCAACAACACCTTCTACAATATACTTCTGCAGGAATATAAAGATAATGATAGAAGGTAATATTGTAAGTACCATCGCAGCCATCGCATAATGCCACTGTGTATTAAACTGTCCTACGAATGTATAAGCAGCCAATACAAGAGTCTTAGTCTCATTAGAGCTGTTAACCATCAATAATGGTAACAGGAAGTCATTCCAAATCCACATAACATCCAGTACAATTACTGTAAATGTTACTGACTTCAGCAATGGAAAGATAATAGAACGGAATGTTCTGAATGTTCCGGCACCATCAATAAATGCACTTTCATCGATCTCTTTTGGGATCGTTGCCATAAAGTTACTGTAAATAAATGCAGCCATCGGAATACCAAATCCCCAGTACTGAATACCAAGACCAACTCTGCTGTTAGAAAGATGAATTACATTCATAACCTTCAGCAATGTGATCATGATTGTCTGGAATGGAATCAACATAGGTGTTGTGATTAACAATGAAGCAACTGCTGTGTATTTATTCTTTCTTCTGTTTAAAATATAAGCGGCTGAAGAAGCAAATATAATAATACCAACAATACCAATCACTGTGATCATAACGTTGTTAAAGAACAACTTACCATACTGCATCTTATCAATAACGTATGAATAGTTCGCCCATTCAATCTTACTTGGTAACGCAATTACGTCTGATACGACTTCGCCAAATGGTTTTACAGAGTTAATAAACATAAGGAAAACAGGATAAATGTAGCAAACTGCTGCAACCGCCATAAGAATTGTAAGGAGGATTAATTTTAATTTCTTTTTCTGTGATAAACTCATTATAAATCAACCTCCCTGCTTTTCATAATCTTCATAGCCAGCTGTGTAATTACCAGTACTATCACAAAGAATACCAGTGATTTTGCAGAACCCAGACCATAATTGTTATTCTGGAATGCTTCACGATAAATATCAAGTGTAGCACTGTATGTGGATCCGCCAGGACCACCTTTTGTCAATGCCAGGATAATATCAAATACCTTTAACGCATTTGTCAGTGACATAAATACACATGTTGTGATAGAAGGTCCAAGCAATGGAAGTGTTACTTTAAAGAATCTCTTCCATGATGTTGCGCCGTCTACTGTTGCTGCTTCAAGTACATCTGTAGGTACTGCCTGAAGACCTGCAATATAGAGTACAATATAGAATCCTAATGATTGCCATACACCAACCATTACTATTGCCACGAAAGCCAGATTACTTTCTCCCAGCCAGCTCCAATTGAGGAATCCCCATCCCGTCATTTCGAATAATACTTCGAATCCCTGGGAAAAGATGAATTTCCAAATGAAACCAACGATGATCATACTCATTATGTAAGGTACAAAGAACATACCTCTCATGAGGTTTGCAAATCTGATTTTCTGTACAAGAGCTACTGCAATCGCAAGTGCAAGTACATTAGAGAAAATCATAAAAAGTATCGTATACTTTCCTGTAAAGATCAGACTCTTTATAAATTCCGAAGAGCCGCTGAGAACCTTCTTAAAGTTATCGAGTCCGATAAATACTGGTTCCTTTGCTATACCATTCCATTCTGTCAATGAATAATAACCACTCATTACAAATGGAATGTAGATAGTAATCGTAACCAGAATAATTGCCGGAATTGTGTACAGGACACTCTCCCAGAACTGTTTCTTTTTACGTCCCATTCTAACGTATTCCTCCTCTCTTTGTTTCCTTTGTAACTCTATATCCAATTATACGAGTCAAGCCTTGGTGTGTCAATAGGTTTTTTAGCAAACCTAACTAAGATTTCGCTTTTTCAGCCTCATTTTATATTCCTTTTGTATACAAAAATATTTATTTTTTTATTATTTTTTTACAAAAAAAGGCACTATTTCGAAGCATTTCGACCCGAAATAGTGTCACTTTTCACGAAATTTTATCAACTTTTCAGTTCAAAAACTCTTGCCGAAGGAACCGCCGGAAGCATCACTGTCAAGATGCCTGTCTGTGCATTCCAATGATAATCGCAATCGCTTTTCATCGGATATGCGCATCTAACTTCCACTTCTCTTCCTTTCAAATGAGCAATAGGAAGCTCCAGATATGATCCGCCGCCTCTGCGCCACACAGACAGATATGTAGCTCTCTCTCCCTTCAGTCCCAGGCTTACCCAGTCATCTGCAAAAGATGAGAAGCCAGTTGGCCAGAATGGAACTGAACATTTAATATCTGAACGGATCTCCTTATAATAATCAAGTCCTTCTTTAACTAAAGCCTTGCGTTCCGGTGCAATATCCACCATATGACCACTCTGATGCACACGCATCAGCATGGCATTGACCATATTGAAGACAGTCTCTTCTTCGTCGCCTTCTATTCTGGGATAAGACCATATCGCAGATTGTTCCATGGTAACACCAAGCGGGGAATTAGCCGCAATCGTTGCATAATTCAGGTATCCTTCCTGATCACTGGTAGACTGAATACTATGCCTCTGAAGCATCGCATAATCCATACGCAGTCCACCGCTGGAACAATTTTCAATAATCAATTGCGGATATTTTTCAAAAATTCCATCCAACCACTGGAGATATGCTCTTTCATGACCAAGCAGTCCATCTCCGACGCTATCCGCATCTATCTCGGTTCCCAGTCCGGGCTCAATATTGTAATCCATCTTAATATAACCAACACCATAGTCATTGACCAGACGATCTATCACTTGCGTTGCATGTTCTCTGACAGCCGGATGTCTGAAATCCAGCTGATATCTGCTTCTATCATATACTCTTTTTCCATGTCTGTGGAAAAAGCAGTCTTCCGGCATATCTTTTACTTTTGGACAATGGATTCCCATAACCTCAAGTTCCAACCAGAGTCCGGGAATCATTGATTTTGATCGAATATAATCAATAACCTCTTTGATGCCATTCGGGAAACGCTTGTCAGACGGGAGCCACTCTCCCACCTCATCCCACCAGTATCCATCTGCATACCAGCCTGCATCAATACAATAATATTCACAACCGATTTCCGCTGCTGCATCAATCAAAGGAATCTCTTTTTCCGTTGTTGGTTCCGCCCACAGACAATTCATATAATCATTAAAGATAACAGCAAGCTTCTCATTATCTTCATTCTCTCTTCTGATTCGACGGCGATATCTCGTAAGTTCCTCTGCCATCTCTTCATTTCCGCCAAGGACTGCTCCAACAGCGGCCGGTACAGATTCAAACTTTTCGCCCGGTTTCAAACACTTGAACCAGTGAGACTGATTTTCTGTTGGGCCGGACAACTGAAGATACAGATGATTCGTCTGATCACTGATCTCCCAATGCCAGGAACCATTCTGTTCAATCTGCCAGAACAGTCTGCTTCCAGTCTCCTCATTGGATACACATCCCATAGGAAGATATTCCTTTGCAGACCAGTTTCCAGTATTCGACACACCAAATGCTTTTGATGAACGAAGTGCCAGATCCGGTTGGGACTGCTCAATACCAAGCTGTGGCAATGTGTATTCCTTCCATTGCACTTCTCTCTGCCAGGAATTATGGATCACTGCTACTTTCATCTTCAGATCTCTCGGCAAAATTCCTTCTTTTTCAAGTCCATTTAGATTAAAAGAAGTCACATATTCCAGAATCTGTTCATCTGTTCCTCGATTTTCAACAACGCTATAACATCTCACCATAGCAATGCCATCGTAGAATTGAAAATGGCTTGTCACATAGATACCTGTCTCTTCATCACATGTAACAAATTCCAGCTTACGCCCGAATATGTTACGTTCATCCTTGTGTGAAACGTATTTCATACGATATCCCGGTGCTGTCACCGTATACTTAGAGCCATGTCTTTCTTCTGGACGGTCAAGTCCTGCAAGTTCTATCTCAACAAGCCGGAATCCCGTCTTCTCATAGTCATCTCTGATAAGCTCTTCCTGAAATGGAAGCTGTGAAAAATGGAGAAACTTTACTTCGTTCTGATCCGTTATCTCAAACACCATATTCAGTCCATTCTCACTAATGTTAATTCTCTGCATTCATCTTATCCTTTCCATTAATATAAACGCTGTCTCTCTCTATCAGGCAGGTATTAACCTTAATTTCTTTTTCTTCAATTATCTTTCCCTCAAGCAATGAAAGCATGACTTCTGCTGCGATCTCAGCTTTCCTTACACTGTCAATTTTAACAGTGGTTAGCTTAGGTACACTAAGTCTTGCAAACACATCATCGTCACATCCGACAATCGAAATATCTTCTGGAATCCGAATATTCTTTCTATTAAAATATCCCATTGCCTCTGCCGCATTAAAATCTGTGGAAAAGAAAAGTGCTGCATGATGCCCAACATACTTTTCTAATTCCTGGTATGTCGCAATCCTTTCTTCACAAGTCGTTCCCAGCATTACCTCTTCCAGTTCTGCCGTCTCACCAAGAGCTGATTTATATGCTTTCAATGCACCTTGATAGCGCCGGTAATCCGCACCTTTTTTTGCATTGGCGATATAAATAATCTTTCGGATATTTTGCTCCAACAAGTATTCAACAACTTTTTCTCCGCATACCTCATCTGTAGAAGTAATATTATAGCATCCTGTTGTGTAAGGGGTATCTACATCCATATCAATTGATACTACCGGTTTTCCTGTGATTTCTTTAATCTCCTGGTAATATTTGGGGGGCAGGGATATGGAAACCACTCCATCAACGTTCCATCCAAGAATCATTCTCATAACTTCTTGCATATTCTTCGAAGAGCATATCATAATATAATAGCCTTTCTCTCTGAACGCACTTTCCAGTGTACCAATAACAGTTCCGTAAAATGGTCTTTCATAGGGTGACCTCTCCACGAATTCAGGAGTACTGATCAATACTCCTATCATCTTAGACTTTCGGTTTGTCAAAGCATTCAGGCCAAATCTTGGCACATAATTTTTTTCCTCCAAAAGATCCTGAATCTTCTTGATCATTTCCGGTGAAACTTTTTTTGTTCTGCCGTGCAACACATTTGAGACCGTTGTTGCACTGACACCTGCTTCTTCTGCTATTTCCTTAATTGTAATCATCATTCTCTCTCCCCGACAAAAAACTACATTAATTATAGTACAAAAAATACTTCTTGGAAACATTTCTTGCAAACATTTTCATCAGTCGAGAAATATATCATCATGCACAGCAAACCAAAATACAAAGAGTTACGGGACGTTTTTTTATAAATGGAGTTACTGTTTGCTGCACCACTGCAGAAAACTGCTTTGGCATCTGACAAGTTCAGTATACTCTCACGGCATCTGAGCGCAAATGTAATATGGTGATATATTTTTGTACAATAGCGACTTTAAACTTGAGAGTTCTCCCACGATATGTTATAAACAATATAAGGGGGGAAAGACATGAATACATTTTTTTCTTTAAAAACCGACATTCTTCCACACGTTACTTATCTTGGGCAAACAGTTACACCTGATAACTGGAAGCATTTTCATCGAACAAATTCAGAATATATTCTGTATATTATTGCATCAGGGGAAATGTATCTAAAAGAAAATGGAACTGAATATCCATTAAAGCAAGGAGATATTCTGCTTCTCGAACCCGGCTGCAAACATGCAGGATATAAATTCGCAGGAAGCACTTATTACTTCGTACATTTCAATCCGTCAACTTTCGTAAAGCATGAAAATGTACCAAAAGAGGATATACAAAACATCATCAAGACATCACTGTACCGTAATTACAATGAGTCCTCAATCTCCGAAGCCCACTATAACGATACGTCCATTATGATCCCTAAATACATGCATATAGAGAATTCGCAGGTATTTTCTCAAATTGTACAACAGGTGATAACTGCCATTCAAAAAGAACAGACTCGTCATATGTATTACAAATCACTTTCTTCCGGGCACATTGTGGAGATGCTGACTCTGTATTCCAGCACATGGATGTTCAACGCATATGGTCATTCACAGTCCAGTATCAGCACTTCTATGTATGACAAAATCAATGAACTGCTGGATTATCTGCATTCTTCCTACAACACCAAAATCACCAGCAGCTCTATTGAACAGCTTCTCTCTGTTAATTTTGATTATCTGAACCGCATCTTTAAGAAACAGACCGGAACTACCATATTCGCCTATCTGAATCAGCACAGACTGGAGCATGCAATGCAGCTGCTTCTGACAACAACTTTGTCGCTGAGTGAAATTGCAGAATTAACCGGCTTCTCAGATGAATATTACTTTAACCGGTTCTTCAAGAAGCGTGTCGGGATTACTCCTGCAAAATATAGAAAGGCGGGATAGTCCCTATTCCTGCTTGATCATACAGGATTCATCAACTTCAATCATTTATTGAAAATGTATAGAAGGAAGCGAAGACTACCACCCCATACCGGCAAGCCATGTTCCAACTCTGTCTTCTCTTTCCTTCCCAGAAAGCATCTCTGCAAGTACCAGTTCCCCCTGGATCCTTCCGTCCAACAGATAGAGAATCCTGCCGCACCTTGCTGCAACCTTGCTGTCATGGGTCACCATAAGAATCGTCATACCTTCCCGGTTCAGTCTACAGAACTCTCCCATAACCTCCTGACTTGCACTCTGGTTTAATGCCCCGGTAGGTTCGTCTGCATACAAGATCTTCGGTTGATTCATGAGGCTTCGACAGATACATGCTCTCTGAAGCTGTCCGCCGGATACCTCATGGATCCTGCGGTCTGCAAGCTCACAGATTCCCATTTTTTCCAGCAGCAGTTTTGCTCTCTTCTCTGCTTCCTTTTCAGAGTGTTTTCCTCTCCGGAGACGAGTTGCCGGCAGCATGATATTATCGATCAGATTCAGATTCTTTAACATATTCATCTGCTGAAAGACAAAACCCATTTTCTCCAGGCGAAGTTGTGCCCTTTCATCCTCAGATAGCAAGCCTATCTGTGTTCCGTCAAGCCACACTTCCCCACTATCAAAGCTGTCCATCCCGGATACCTGATAAAGCAAGGTTGATTTTCCAGATCCTGATGGCCCCATGATTGCTACCATTTCTCCATCTTTTATCGTAAAATCTACATCCTTTAGAATTCCATTTTTGCATAAGCCCTTTACAGTTAATATTTCTGGCATGATTCTCTACTCCTTTCCAACACAACACTCATAAGCCTTGATATATTTCACCTCTGACAATCCAATTAAGATCGCACACAGAACTGCAGCCACTGTAAAGCCAGGAATGCATCCACAGACAATCCAAGGGTCAATCTGAAAATGAAATCCTGTCGCTCCCAGAGACTTTAACAATATGCCGGCCACATATTCACCCAGCAGATTCCCGAACAGAACCCCTGCCACAATTCCAATGAACACCACCGGTATATAATGAATGACATAAGATGTTCGGATTACCCTGGCAGCAATTCCAATCGCTTTTTGTAAAGAAATATCATAGCGGTCTCTTGCTATGAAAAGTCGGGTAAATAATATTACCACCACAACAATCACAAGAATTGCCATCAGTATTGCCACCCTTGCTGCCATGCGCACTTCCCGGATCGTCTGTCCATAAGTATCTTCCACATATTCCTGGATATCCACGGTCTGTGCACTAATACCCTGAGCCGATGCAATATCCGTATATTCCAGGATCCAGGATTCCTTCTCTACTTGATCTTCCAATGACACATAACAGATGCCCCACATCAGTTCTCCCTCTTTTGGAAGAACGGCCACCTTCGCTGTCTTTCCCCCATTGGTGATATCCGAATAGATGCCACAGATCCGATATTCCCATTTATCATCTTCCACAGACAAAGCAAGCATGTCTCCTACAGACATTCCCAATTCCTCTGCGCAAAGATAAGATAATGCAATCTCCCCTTTTTTCCGTGGTGCTGCCCCTTCTGCATAAGTCACCGGGAATATCGTATGATCTCCCTGTTCCACATTCAGACTCTCGGAAGATCCATCTGGCAAAGTGATCCGGTAAGAGCTTGTCTTTAGAGTGACAAATCGTTTCACCCTCTCATCTTCAGATAAGATTCTCTCTATTTGCTCTGTTTTTCCGGCAATATCGTCTGTCTGTCGTATATCCATACGGATATCTGCATCTCCGATTCCCATATAAGTTACAAAAGCAGAAGAAGAAATGGTACTTAGCAGATTCTGAGGCAATATCATCAGAAATACTCCTAATCCAATCACCAGTACTACGATCAGATTTTGTCCGATCTTTCGCCTTTCCTGCTGTCCGATCAAAGCTTCCACAGCAGATAATCTTTCTATATGTTTTAAAGTTCTTCTGATTGAAAAGAGAATGATTCCTTCTGTCAATAGTATCCCTGTAGAAGCAACCAAAAGTGGAATAACTGTATGTTGGGATGGCCCGTATAACTCTTGCATATGAGACGATACCACCTTTTCTGTCAGAGCTGCAAAAGCCAGCCCCGTCACAGCTCCCAGTCCTGATAAGCCAAGAAATTTTATAAAATAAATCCGTCGGATATCTCTTTTCGAAATTCCAATTGCCTTCAACATTCCAATCTCTTTTCGGTCTTTCTCCAACTGTGTAAGCAGTGTAAAACGAATACAAAGAACAGCAATCAAGACTAGCACAACACTGGCAAGAAGTATGACCAGAATCATCAGTCCATCCGAAAGTGCATTCATCATAAGGATCAAAGGTCTTGTAATTGCCGGACCGTTTGCCGGTAATTCTGCATCCGTATATTCTGTTGCAAAGACTCCCACATCTGCTCCATCTTCCAAAAGAAATTCAATCAGATATTCTTCACTTCCTTTTTTCTGTAATCGCATATAATCCACTTCACTCACAAGAAAACGTTTCGAAGATGCCATCTTAGAATTCATCTGTGAATCTCTGAGAAAACCTACAATCTCAAAAGAAGTATCTCCAATCTCCACTCTGTCACCCGTGTGAAGATCATATTCTTGGCGATAACAGACCGGAACATAGATCTCGCCGTCAGAGGCTTCCATCACCTGGTTCTCAAGATCCAGCAGAAAATCAAACTTTTCGCTCTGTACACATACACCATTATCCTGTGTACTGTCACTCAAAGACTGGCCGTTTAAAAAAATAGTTCCGTTTTCCAGATTTAGAAAGCGTAACACCTGAAACGCATGGACATCCGGATTCGTTTCTGCAAACCGGATCAGCTCTTCTTCCGAAATCTCTCCTGTATGCATCTGAAGAAAATCCGGTGTCTGCGCCTCTTCCATGAGTGTATTTACAGAACCCAGCAGGGTGACAGATAAAAAGCAGGTTAGTCCGAACAAGAACGCACTGACAGCCATAAAGACCCATGTCGTAACAGAAAGTAATCGATTTCCCATAATATCATTCCATATCATTCTTTTTCTCATAACACATTCCTCCTTCTGCCTGCATACCGGCATCTTCCAGCAGACGTACATCCCTGACCGGATATATGGCTAATGCCAGAATACTAAGCATCACCCCCGATATCATAATAACGGCTGCTGCTCCTCGTCCTACACCAATGTTCATCTGCTCTCCAATTCCATCCGCAAGGATCCCGGCCATTCCAAAAATCACCATTGCAGTCCCTGCAATTACCAGAGACGCGGACAATACTTTTACATATTCTCTTCTAATCCCACGTATTCCCAGAAACAGACTGGAAACTAGCATACCGCTGGCACAGACAGTCTCTCCAACTCCTAATGTTGCACTGTCTGCAAAATCCAGAATTAAGGGTTCTGCCAGAATCTGAAAAGCACCCATAAAACAAGTCATGACAGAAGCCACAAAAATCAAGATCAGAACACCTCTTTTCTCTGCAACTGCTTTCCATCCTATTTTAAGCTCCTCAAAAAACGGAGCCCGATTCTCTATAACTGTTCTTTCGATTGCCCTGCGTACCACTCCAGTACAAATCACCGTCAAAAAGAACGTACAGATATCAATCATTAATAAAATCCGAATGTCCGATACTGCCAGAAGTGCACCGGCAAGAATTGGGAAGATGAGGTATCGTGCACTCCCGGCAAGCCCTACAAGTCCGCTGGCTCTGGAATATTCTCCGGCATCCAGAAGATCTGTGATTGTTGCCCTGTAAGAAGGTTCCAAAAGTGATGAAAAGATTGAACTTATTGCTACTCCGATACAGATTTCCGTAAGACTTGCTCCGCCTCTTTGTATGCAGAAGAAGATATACAAAATTCCAAACGCAGAACATCCGTCACCTATCATCATAAGAAGTCTCCTATCGTACCGGTCCGCCAGCACACCGGCAGGTACACTTAAAATCAATGTCGGCAGAAAGGCATGCAAGGTAACAATCGCCATCGACGCTGCACTTTTCGTCTGTTGAAATACATAGACTCCCAGGCCGAAACTGGTAAGCCCTCCCCCGATAGATGACACCAATTCTCCTGCCCACAATAATAAGAATCGCTTAAAATTACTTTTCTTTTCCATTTGAAATTCCTTTCTTTATTTCCCTTTACAGACCGACAGTCTGTCTATATAGATTTAAAAAAGAAGGAGAACTCACATAATATGCTCTCCTAAAAAACTTTCCTTATGGTATCTTGAAGGCTTCCTTCTTCCATTCCCATCAGGCGTTCCATATTATATATAAAACCATCAATCTTCTGCTCTCTTTTCTCCTGACTTAAGCCTTCCATGTTAAGCTCATCAAATGCGGTATTGGCGTAAATCAGGGTCATCTCTACGACCTCTCCGGGATAATCTGTATGACAGATTCCCTGACGCACACCCTCTTCAACCAGTTCAGTAAACAAAGGGGTAATCCCGTCCAGAAGCTGCTGCTGCATCTTCTGATGCATAAGTGCATTCTGCGGACGATGCACCTGTTCCATTACTTCATGACCAATCTCCGATTCCACATTCAATGCCAATATTGCCTTCGTCAGCCGTTCCAAAACAGGCAGCTCTGTGTCTCGGATCACCTTTCCCGCATCTGACATCAGACGATTGGATATCCGCTCAATGACACCGTCCAGGATCTCTTCTTTTGATTTAAAATGATAATAAAGCGTACCTCTGGCAATGCCCACTGCCTCCAGAATATCATTCGTACTGGTATGGTCAAATCCTTTGGTACCAAACAGCTTTTCAGCTGCGTCCAGAATCTCTTCTTTTCTTTCCTCTGCTTCCTTCACTATCCGCATATGACTTCTTCTCTCCTACAGCCTAAGAACCGACTATCTGTCGGTTCTTAGTATACACAGGAAAACTGGATTTGTCAATCTCGTATATATCTCGCAGTAATCGTCTGTCCCTCTTCCATCATCCGAGCAGGTGTCCCTGTAAAAACGACTTCACCTCCCAGTGTTCCTCCATCCGGCCCGATATCAATGATATAGTCTGCCATCTTCATGACATCCGTATTGTGCTCAATGACAATCACGGTATTGCCACGCCGGATCATGCAATCAAATAATGCCATAAGTTTCTGAATATCTGAGGCATGAAGTCCAGTCGTCGGTTCATCCAGCACATAGACATTTCCCTTACCGCGCAGTTCCTTTGCCAGTTTCACTCTCTGGCGTTCTCCTCCGCTTAACGTTGACAATGGCTGCCCAAGCGACAGATAAGGAAGCCCTACTTCTACGATATTTTTCTCTTTATACCTGCAATTCAGCGCCTCATCACTATAGCGTTTTCCCCCACAGCTTTCGCAGACTGTCGTTACCGGATCCATGAATACAAGCTCTGTAGTGATTGTTCCTCTTCCCTTGCATGCAGGACACGCTCCTTTACTGTTGAATGAGAACAGCCCCACATCCTTCTGGCAGGCTTTTGCAAATACTCTGCGGATCTCATCAAAAAAACCAAGATAAGTACAGGCGGTAGACCTGCCGGTCGCAGTAATTGCTCTTTGATCAACTAATACCACCTGTTCTTTATATTGCTTTGCAAAAACATCCCGGATCAGTGAGGATTTGCCAGAACCCGCAACCCCGGTCACGACCGTGAGTACTCCAAGCGGAATATCCACATCCACATGCTTCAGATTATGAACAGACGCGTCACGGATTGGCAGCCATCCGGTCGGTTCCTTTGGATTGATCTTCACAGGAATCTTCTCTTTCATAGCATCTCCTGTTAATGTTCCAGATAAAAGCAATGCTTCATAGCTTCCCTGGAATAAGATCTGTCCTCCTGCTTTTCCTGCAAGAGGCCCGACATCAATCACCTCATCTGCAATACGGATGATATCCTTATCATGTTCTACCACAAGAACTGTATTTCCCTTATCTCTGAGGCTCTTAAGCAGCCGGATCATACGATGCACATCCCGCGGATGCATCCCCGTACTTGGCTCGTCAAAGATATAGATCATGCCGGTCAGTGAGCTTCCCATATAACGAACCAGTTTTAACCGCTGCGCCTCCCCACCGGATAAGGTAGAAGATTCCCGGTTCATACTAAGATATGGCAACCCTATGTCGATCATACGCCCCAGGGCATCTGTAAGTGATCTTACAATGGATTCTGCTCTTGGATCTGTAATCTTCTTTAATTCCTCATAAAGCTGTGAAAACTCCATCTCACACATATCAGCAATATTATATCCGTTAATACGACAGGACAATGCCTCTGGATTCAATCTGGCTCCTTTACAGTCTGGACATACGATCTCATCCATGAATTGATTAATCTTTCTCAGGGTATAGTCATTCTGTTCTTCAGGTCCCTTCATCAGACACAATCGTTTAAATTGATTGTAGACACCTTCCAGCTTTTTATCGATTCGTTCTCCATCTTTTGTACGGCTGCCGTATAATAGAATATTCTGCTCTTCCTCGGTAAGTTCTTTCCATTTCTTATTGACATCAAACAAATCTGGTCTGCGATACAACTTCCAGTAATATTTTCCCGGTCCGAAAGCCGGCAGATGAAAGATGCCTTCATCATAGGTCTTTTCTTCATTGATCAGCTTATGGATATCCAGTTCCATGATCTTTCCGATACCGGCACAGGTCTTGCACATTCCGTTCGGATTATTAAAAGAAAAGTACGATGCCGGGCCGATATTGGGCATTCCGATTCGGGAAAATAAAAGCCGCAGTGACGCATACATGTCACTGATCGTTCCCACTGTAGACCGGGCGTTTCCGCCCAGCCTGCTCTGGTCGATCACAACAGAAGGATTCAGGTTATCAATATATTCTACATTCGGTTTCTCATATTTGGGAAGTCTGCCTCTGATCCATGCTGTATATGTCTCATTCATCTGCCGCTGGCTCTCTGCGGCAATCGTGTCGAACACGATGCTGGATTTGCCGGAACCAGACACACCGGTAAATACTACAATCTTATTCTTGGGAATCTCCAGTGATACGTTTTTCAGATTGTTCTGCTTCAACCCTTTAATCAAAATATGATCTGCTTGCATACTACTCTTCTCCTGTCTTTTTTACCGGAATCTGTATTTCTGAGAGCCAGTCATTTTCTGTATCCTTATTCCAGACACCATCAATATATTTTTCACGGATATTTCCACAGATTTCGTATCCATTTTCTTCAATGTACTGTAGGATCACTGCATAAGTATGCGGGAATTCATTATAAGAGCCTTTATGATAGATACAGGCCGCCTGTTTTAATGCCGTGATCCGCTGCAGGACAGCCATCTGATCCAGATGACTATTTACTTCCTTTTCTTCACAGATATGTTCTTTCTGCATTCTCATAATAAATAATTCCTCCTTCGACTTGTTCTGGAATTATTGTACAGTCTCCCCATATGGGGAGAGTCAAGGCCCTTCTTTATCTTTTATGAATCATATTATCCCTTTCTTTTTCCTGCAAGCAGTACATTCATTGCCACATAGATCACTATGGCAATCACAATGGCACTGATCAGGATCACATACATATTGCTTAACGCTACTTTATCACCAAAAAAGTATAGATTACAATCTACGCTGTCACGGATAGCTTCCACTATTTCATCCGGAAATCCCTGATTTCCCATTTCTTCAAACACTCCTCGCAAAGCATGGTTACGCAACAGGCTGGTTCCGTATGTACCCGGCAGAAAAGAGATCACTTTCTGCAGCCCTTCCGAAAATTGAGAGATTGGCATATAGGCACCACAGACAAATCCATATCCTGCACTAACGATTGTTCCTACTGCAGAAGCCTGCCCCTGGGTAGACAGTGGGAAATTCACACAGGAAGACAGTGCTGTACCAAATAGTACCAGTAAAACCACATCCAAAAACAGCTTCGCAATATCACCAGCAGTCAGATACCATCCCACATATGACAGATACCCCAGACATACACCTGTAGCAATAAAACAGATCAGCATCGTGGAAATCAAAGTAGACAGATAATAACTCAGAGCCAGCGTGCTGGGTCTTACAGGTGCGATCGTTATATCTCTTCTGGCACCGGTGATCTTATCCTGCACCATAAGAAGGTTAGAACAAAATGCTACTGTCACACAGCTCACAGCCAGCAGGGATGAGACCAGTTCTCCACCGACACAGCCGCCGATCAGTTTATCGGACACAGTAGCTCCTGCCGCTTCCATGGCACTGCGGAATGTGTCCTCATAGACATTGCTCAAGAATGTGCCATACAGCACCAAAAGAATCAAAGGCGTGATCAGAGAAGTAAAAAACATCCCTTTATCTTTAAAATATAATTTAATATTACGCTTTACAAGTGCGCCAATTCCGGTCATCATTTCTCTCCACCCCCGATCAGCTTCTTGCCCGTCACGGCAAGAAATACATCATCCATCTTCCCTTTTGTAATCTCATAATCCTTGAAAAGTTCCGGATACTGTAAAATCAGCTTTGTTGCTTCGGCTGTATTCGGTACAGATATCCGATAAGCATCACGGATAGCCTCATAAGGAGCTCCTATCTCTTTGATCTGCGATTCTTGTATACCATATATCGTGATAAAATCCCCAGTATATGTATTTTTCAATGTCAGTGGCGTTCCCTCAGCAACAATCTTCCCGCTGTCCAGAATCACTACATAATCTGCATCTGCAGCCTCTTCCATATAATGAGTCGTAAGAAACACTGTCATTCCCTCATTCTTTCGAAGATCTCCAACAACTTTCCATAAAATATTTCTCGTCTGGGGATCAAGACCTGTCGTAGGCTCATCCAGGATTAATATCTTCGGTCTGTGAATCAATGCCCGAGCTATATCGACTCTTCGCCTTTGACCGCCAGAGAGCTTACCTACCGTACGCTTCAGCAGATTCTCAAATTCCAGAAGCTTTGCAAGCTCTGCCAGACGTTCTTTAAAATCCTTTCCGGTAATTCCGTACAAAGCCGCTCGGCTCTGCAGATTATCCCATACAGAGAGATCTTTATCCAGAACAGAATTTTGGAATACCACACCCAGACTGCGTTTAATACTGTCCGGATCAGTGTCCAGATCAGTGCCGCCAATATATACACTACCTGTATCCTTGGAAAGCTGCCCACACATGATATTAATTGTAGTGGATTTACCCGCTCCATTAACGCCAAGAAATGCAAATAATTCTCCATCTCTGACTTGAAAGCTTAGATCCTGTACCGCTTTTACTTCCACAAAGGTCTTGTTTAGATGACTGATTTCGATAATATTTTTCATTATATCTCTCCTTCCGGGCGGCGTGGAATAATAATAGCTGCAATAATATAAGCAAGGAAACCGCTTCCACCCATAGCGCAGAATAACACCCATCCAAGTCGAATCAGAGTGGGATCAATACCGAAATACTCTGCAATTCCTGCACATACACCGTCTATTATCTTATTTTGATTTGATTTATATAGTCTATCGTTCATCATTTTCATATCATTGCTCCTTCCTGGACATGCTTCTCATGTCTATACCAATATTATAAGAAATATTTTGATTATCCGATAGACATATTTTTCAGGTGAATGTGTCAGTTTTATAGGGAGAGGAATTTAGATTAGTTAGTTGGTAATTGGGAGGTGTACGGCGAGAGGATGGATGGGATGGTTGCCATTGCGGAGTCCTTCGCTAAGAATCCATAACCGAAAAAGAAGCAGATATTTTGTGACCAGGCTGATTCACCCCGAAATCTTGATGATTTCGAGTCTCAGCAGTCTTCTCAGATTTGGCTTGAGGCCAAATCTTCGCACAAAATATCTGCTTCTTTTCCTATGGTTCTGCAAACCGGGATTTACTTTATCGCCACAATTACTGAAAACTTATGGTATGAGTATACGCATCTTACTTCCGAATAATTGCTTCTTCGCAACATCTCTACCTCTTTCTCAACAGAACACTCTCTGTCTAATTTCCTGCGATCTTTCCACAATTCAATATCCCTGTCGGTTAATTCACTTTCCGTCAATTGTTTTTCCCAATACAGATCAAACCAGCGATTCATTTTTTCAGATCCGGCGCAGAACTGGTCGTAATTTACAAATACCCCGCCTTTCGGTAACTTGTCAAAAATCCTCTGAAACAATTTTTCTTTTTGATTGTCTTCAAGGTGGTGGACCGATAATGCTGAAATAACAGCATCAAATTCTCCCTCCGGCAATTTCTCGGTATAATCACAGATTACATGCCGTATGCTACTAATACCGGGAAATTCATCGCATTTCTTTCTTATCAATCAAACAATGTTAACTGTCTACCTACTTCTTTATCTTCAAATTGATGCATATATTCAAATATTTTTTCTGTTCTCCATTCTATTCCTGCATCACTGCATTCCTGACGCACCAGCTTCATCAACTCTTTTCCTCTTGGCACAGGCAATTGATATGCATTACCATATGTTTTTATATATCGTTCTTTCATTCCTGAGAAATGCTGATCCAGCTTCTGATAGAAGTACTGCCGGTTCCCATCTCTCAATGTTAAACCAATTCCAAAAGTCATGATCCCATATACTTCCGCTTTCCTGCATGCACTAAGAATGCTTCGGATATTCTCCTCTGTATCATTAATGAACGGCAGAATCGGTGTCATCCATACAATTGTCGGAATGCCTTCCTCACGTAGAATATTCAACACTTCAATTCTTCGCGATGTCGTACAGACATGGGGCTCTAATATCTGGCAGAGCCTTTCATCAAAAGTCGTCAATGTCATCTGCACCACGCATTTTGTTTTCTGATTAATTCTCTTCATAATATCCAGATCTCGCAGGAGCATGTCTGATTTAGTCTGGATTGCAAGCCCGTATCCATATTCATCAATTATCTCCAGACACCGTCTTGTCAGGCAAAGCTCTTTCTCCAGATGAAGATATGGATCACTCATGGCTCCTGTCCCTATCATACACTTTTTCCTTTTTCTGCGAAGGGCCTGTTCTAAAAGTTCCGGTGCATTCACCTTTACAGCAATGTCTTCAAACGCATGATCCATCTGATAACAGGTACTTCTGGCATCGCAATAGATGCAGCCATGAGTACACCCTTTGTATATGTTCATCCCATTCTGGGCAGAAAGGATTCCTTTTGCCTTCACTTCATGCATATTTTTCTCCTTTTCTCTCACATGGACGTGGTCTGTTACGTTTTGCATGGTGGGCTCTGCATTCATTGCATCTTCCGTGACGGATGCACTTTGTTTTGGAGCATGGACAGTTTGCATTTATTTCCATTCTGTATTCCATCGGTATATACTGAATGTCTCCATCGTTCTGCATCTTTCCTGTAATCACAAAACCTAGTTTCCTATGACTTAATCTCTTAATTTTCATCAGCTGACCACTGCTCCTTTGTGATATATGTGAAATGTTCTGTCCGAATATCCCCCATCAATTCACAGTGTTTATTCTCTTCTGTATGATGGTAGATAAATCCGCACTTTTCCTGACAACGTCTTGACCTCTCATTGCCTTCATAATAACCACACCACATTGCCTTACATCCCAGGTCTTCAAAAGCATGCCGCTGTAATCTTTTTACTGCTTCAGGAATGTAACCATTTCCCCAGAAAGGAACTCCAATCCAATATCCTACTTCGATCTCATCTTCTGCGGCAACTGTATGGGACTGCATTGGTGGTATAAGACCAATGCTGCCAATTGCTTTATTATCTTCCTTCAGGCACACAGCATATGTCTCTGGCGCCGATAAGACAGTTCTTATTATATCAAGGCTGTTTTCAACACTGGTATGGACCGGCCATCCTGCAATTGGACCAACTCTGGGATCTTTTGCATACTCATACAAACTCTCGGCATCTGTATCCTTCCAGGGACGTAAGATTAATCTTTCTGTTATTAATTCCACACTTCCACTTCCTTCCCCTATGATTCAGCCTCTCCAGATCAATGACAGGACAATTTCCTGTACCCCTTTACATGGATAAACTTTGTTCTATGACATCCAGCTTCTTAAAATCCACAAAATCCACTTGCTTTCCATAAGTCTCAATCATCGCTCTGACTTCTGCATTCTTTTTATCCTCCGGGAGATTCTTAGCCTTTGTGTAAAGCAGCTTCATCATTGTCTTATGCGGGAAACTCAACTTACTATAATCAATTCCGCCTCTTAAGTGATATATTTCCGCCTTCTCATACACTTCAGCAGAAAGCTGGTTTTGTAAGGCATTGCGTATATTATTAATATTCTCTGCATCTTCTACATCCGCAAGACCGACTGTAACAATAACGAATCTTTTATACGCTGTCTTGCAAATTGCCGGCAGTGTCTCCTTTAATCCTTTTACCCCACCTGCATATAACCCGCCAAGGTAAACGATGACCTCACAATCTTTTGGTATATCAGCCTTATCATAAGAAGTCGCCGGAATATCCGTCTTTTTAGACAATTCCTCTGCATACCTTCTGGCTGTTCCATAGTTTGATCCATATATAATGATAGCTTTTGACATCTCATCCACTCCTACTTTCATTTTTCTCTTAATCTCAATCTATAAGCTAATCGTCCTCTTAACAATATTGTAACAGATATGCGCTTCCAGAGATATCACACCAATACAGATGTTTGTGTCAATTTTATAGATATTTTGTTAATATTATCTGGTCTGTTGCTCAAAATGTGCGCCGATGAAATAATCATTTACTTCGATTCACAATCAGAATTCCACTGCAGACAAGAATCAAAGCTAACAGTCCTTTCAAAGTAAATGCCTGATTTTTTTCACCTAACAATATAGCCGAAAGAATCACTCCGAACATGGGATTGCTGAATCCAAATACTGCCACTTTACCGACCGGATTATATTTCAGCAGAAGGCTCCATAAGGAATATGCCACTGAAGATATTAGACCTAAATATCCTAATAATAAAGTCGAAGCCGGTGTAAAACCCGTTACATTCCCGCCATTCAGCAGTCCGATTAAAGTCAAAACAATTCCACCAAGCAGAAATTGATAACCACAGAGCGTAAAAGTCTCTTCTTTCTCCGAGTACTGCTTTATTAACACGGAAGAAAGTGCCGCTGCGAATGCCGATACGAACATCGCCCCTTCTCCGGTTAAAGACACCTGAAGATCTAATCCTCCACCTTCCAGATTAATAAAAATAACACCTATGAATCCAAGCAGGCATCCGACGAACTTATGAATTGACAATTTCTCAGAAAAAACAAGCGCTGACAGAAAAATCGCAATAAAGACATTGGATGCAGTTATAATAGAAGCTTTTACTCCCGATGTATGTGCCAGTCCCATATAAAAAAACACATATTGCAAAACCGTCTGAACAGACCCAAGTTTTATTACCATCGACCATGAAGATTTCCTTGGATAAAGGAATTCTCTCTTTATGAAACTTCCTATCAAGATGACCATAATTCCTGCCAGTGTAAACCGATAACCGGCAAATAATAGTTGGGACATTGCATCTGCATCCGATATTTGAAAAAGACGATATCCAATCTTAATACTCGGGAATGCACTTCCCCAAAGGAAACAACAAATCAGTGCAAATATGCAGACCAAATAGGGCTTTGTAAATATTTGTGACGTATCATTCCATTTTTTCATTTTCAATTAACTCTCTCCTGATATATTTTAATTATAAATCACGATCGAAGTATCTTTCCACTTTCTCACGATTCTCGTACAGAACACAACCACCAACATGATCCTCCAGCAATGTCCCATTGCTTTGTAATTCCCTGAATAGACCAGAATGCAGTGCATCCTTCAAAGATGTGTCTCTTACATTCACATCCGAATATGGGGAAAATGGACATGGTTCTGCGCCTCCATGAGAATTAATATGGAAAAATCCTCTTCCTGCCGCAATACAGCCGCCGGATGATTTTTCATCTCCAGGGAAAGACAAAAAAATCATATCCTGATACTTTTCTCTGATTTCTACAAGACGCTGATTCATATACTCCCGTTCTGCATCTCCCGGCGCTAACTCCTTAAGCTCCGGTGTCATCGGCACAAATTCTACAAAAAATAAAGCTTTACAATCTCGTTCTTCCAGTTTTTTTATAAATGCATCAGACGTTACCTCTTCCAGATTATCTTTTGTAACCGTTACAGAAGAACCAAACAGCAGTTTCTCTTTCTGCATTTCTTCCATGGCAGTAAGAACCTTCTCATATACACCTTCCCCTCTTCTGGCATCCGTCTGTTTTTCTCTACCTTCAATGCTGAATATTGGAACCAGATTCCTGCATTTTTTTAACATTCTGAAGTATGTATCATTCATAAGTGTTCCGTTTGTAAAAATCGGAAACAAAATGTTCTGTCTGTCTCCTGCCTTCTCTATAACATCCCGTCGAATCATCGGTTCTCCACCTGCCAGAAGGATAAAGCTGATTCCCATCTCTTCTGCCTGTTCAAAAATATGATCCCATTCCTGCGCAGAAAGCTGCTCTTCCGGCTCTACATCTGCACACGAATGAACCGCCCGGGCATAGCAGCCTGCACAATGCAGATTACAACTGCTTGTAATACTGGCAATCAGAAAAGCAGGAATATGTTCTCCTTCCTTTTCAGACATCGCACGTTTTCTGGATGCTGCTTTCGCCGCCACTGCAAACCTGGTCATAAAAATACTCTGTGCCGGATTAGTCAAAGTAACTTTTACTGCATTTTTCATGATATTTTCAACACCAGCTGTCATATATTCCTGTAGATCCATCTTTCCTTCCATCTTTATGTTCCTCCACTTCCTAATCCTTCTTCCGATAGATTCGGAAAAATTCTTCTATCTGTTTATCAAGTATTTCAAGAGCTTCTTCCTTGTGTTCCGGTTGATTATTGTACATGGACAATAGTAAATAAATTGGAGAATAGAAATTGAGCGCCGCTGCTTTTGCATCTCCCCGATAGAATACGCCCTGTTCCATCATCTCCTCAAACAACCTTTCCTGATAGGAAATCGCATTTTCCATAAATATCTTCCTGAATATCGTATAGATCTTGGGATTTGTATACTGCTCCATATGGGCAATCCTCCAGAACTTGGAAATATATGGATCTGTAAGATAAAAGACAAATACCTCCCTCGAAAGGTTCTTGAGTCCTTCAAGATCCAATTTTTCATAAAACACAGAAGCGGATGTATATCCGTTATCGTACTGAGGCATTCCCAATGTCTCCGAAAGACCTGATATATGTTCCAAAATCAGCTCCACAATAGAATCAAAGATCTCCTGCTTACTCTTAAAATGGTTATATAACGAAGCATCTTTAATCCCGACTGCATCGGCAATATTCTTTACACTTGTTCCTTTATAACCCTTTTCTGCAAAGAGGGTTAAGGCTTCTTCCGTAATCCTTTCCTTAGTTGTCATCGCTTTCCTCCTGTCTCATAATTCATCGCAAGAAAAAACTAGTAATCACTAGTCCATTTATATTCTAGACTAGTGATTACTAGTTGTCAAGTATTCTACATAAGTTTTTAGTATATCATCTTAGAAGAAATTTTTCCGCCTCACTAATATCCAAGTTTGTGAAACAGTTTTTCTACATCTGATACTTCATATTTTTTCATATCTTAATCCCCGTATTATATCAGGTACTGTAAAGTTTTACAGTCCTATTTTTCTTTAAAACCTTATATTTTCAAGGACTTCACCACTTTTTGCATATAAAAAAGCAATGACCCCCTTTTTCGTGTATAATGTAGGCTACCAAAC